>NZ_LZHB01000022.1:0-19652 GCF_001690345.1 Gilliamella sp. Gris3-2 | reverse complement strand
TGACCAACATTCACCTTGTTTATTGGGTGCTGATAGTCTTTCTGGGCTTCGTGGAGGAATGCGCTGTTTACGCTTTATCCTGAGATTAAGCTTTAATTGGCAATACACCCGATACACCCGTTTATGATTCCATTTATAGCCGAGCTTTTTGATACGATTAAAACATTTAGGAAAGCCCCAGCGTAAATGCCGGTCTGTGATAGCATTCAATACCGAAACAATCACCGAATCATCCTGTAACTTAGGTTGATAATAGTAAGCACAACGGCTTAAGCCAACAATGGCACAACTCATAGCAATAGTAACTGAATGATTTTGTTGTAGTTGCTGTGCCCACGTTTTACGTGCCTTTGCGGGCACTAAAGCTTTTTTATTATTTCTTCCTGCAGCTGGGATTTTAAGCTCAGTTCGGCAAACATCTGCTTAAGCTTGCGGTTTTCAGCCTCCAGCTCCTTTAAGCGTTTGATATCCGAAGTTTCCATTCCGCCGTATTTTTCTCGCCATTTATAGAAAGTTGAATTACCCATGCCATATTTACGGCACAGTTCTTTAACCGGAATACCCGCTTCAGCTTCTTTTAAAATAGCGACAATTTGATGTTCAGTCATTTTTTTCATAATTAAATCCCCTTTTCTTTTATCATAGAGAATTTTCTACTTTTTTGCTGTACTATTTTAGGGGATAGTTACATAATCAGCAAATATTTATCGATTTAAAAGATAGAAAACAAAAATTTAAACGCTTTATTAATTTTTATAATACCGTTAAACACACTTGTTACAGAACCATATAACTATTGGGGTGATGATGATGGTCAAGTTTCAGTAACTGGCGAAATATCAGTAAAAATTACTGATAAAAATAATCGAGCTGTTAATCGTAGTGAAGTATTAACGATATGCCATGCACCTTATAAAGTAGTATTAAGTAATACTGATAGCACATTAAAAACAAAATATGGCACACCTGACCATATTATGGTTAGTGCTGCCACCACATCGTATTACATTAACCCAAAAGACTCACCAACTGTTTGCTATGCCAGGGCAGGGTTTATATATGGTGGTCGAGAATATGTAGCTGATGAACGCCATCACGGTCCAGCAAATATATGGGATCCAGATAGAGGCTTTCTTACCCAAACGGCTACCCCTGAATCATACCATCGTAATTTTCCAACGACGGGCGGTGATAATGTGTATTTTTATTTAGATATTGGAGGAATAGACGAAAAAGAGCTAACTTGGTCTTCAGTTACAAAAGAAGGAATAACGGCGACAATAGAATTAGTGCCACCAGATGATCGTCCTTATAGCGAGTTTGACCGTAAAGGGGGGAACACGAGTTACTTTAAAGGGCCCAACTGTGGAATGGGATGACATGATTAGTTTTCCTAATCGAATATACAAACCAAATTTACCACAAACATTTGAATTAGTGGGCGAAGATAACCATGGTAATAAAGTAAAATACGGGTTTGTATTGCAAAAATGGTTTGTAGCTAGAGGCGGCTTACCGCATTATGGTGAGAAGGCGCCTATCGATACGTGGTGTAGTCGTTTAGGAGATTATCGTGCGGTAAAAATAGAGGATCTGACCAATGCAAAATGTGGTGTTATAGATATAAATAATGATTCTTATGCTCATTTTCCGTGTATAGATGGGGTGGATGGTGCGATGCCTTTCTCAAATGGAAATTATTACCAACGTCAAATAGGTGCCGGTTTTTTTACAGAGTGGGGAAGTTATAGTAACTACCCGATGTCTAAGTTTAGCGCTAACGGTCACTATATAGGTTATAGTAAGAATAAGGATTATATATTTTTAATTTACGGGGAGAATGGCGTAATGAATGTTACGGAAAATTATGGAGAAGATATTAGCAATCATCCAGGGTTATGTGTTACCCCTTAACCTTTTAATCTGTAAGTGGATTTATAGTATTAAACAAAAATAACTCTAATAAAAAAACAAAGCCCTAACTGTAAGGTTGGGCTTGATTTATATTTATACTTTTTTAAATAATTATGTAACGATTACCTAAAATAGTGTAACAAAAACTATAAAACTTTTATGATAAAAATAAAAGATAAATAGAAAAGTAGCTGAACATCAATTGCATCATATATTTAAATAAGGTAGGTATTTAGGTTGGCTAAATGGTTATGCCATTCCAAATATTGACATAGTTTTGTTATGCTATAATGATATCGATTTGCTTTTAGGGTAGCAAGTTTCGTTCTATTATCAGTGTTGCTTGCTTTAGAATATCGTTTTCCATATGGAGTTGTTTAAGCTCTTTGCGCAAAACGATTAACTATTGTTTTTGTGGAGTGCGATTATCTTTTGTTTTAAATGAGCCACTTTTGTTTGCTTGCGTTATCCAACGATCTCGTGTTGATGGAGTCAAATCATATTCTGTAACGATTTCACTATGTGTTTTACCATGTTGATAAAGACTGACCCTTGGTGTTTTAAATCATCTGTGAATGTTCGTCTTTTGCGTTTAATCTTATTCATATTTGTCCCCGTTTTAGTTGTGATAAGTTTACCTTACTCCTTAAAAAAGTTGTATGAATTAGTGTAGCCGATCCAAGTAGGCTAATTAGGGATTGATGAATTTGGTTTTATTAGGTAGATAGAAATTGGTACAAATTTAAATATTTTACAAGGCGAAGATAGTTTAAAAAGGCGAATATTATGGCTAAGACGAGTAACTTTAAGTCGGCTACATTTTTCAGCCAATCCACTATAACTATTCTTACTAAACATCCTTTGCTAAAAGGTCGAAGGTAGTACATAATATGTGGTTAAAATTTAGATAAAAATAATTAGTAATAAGAATTATTGTTTATGGGGTGGAAAATGGGGTTAGTAAAGCATTTAGTTGTATTTAGCCTGCTGTTAGCATTAGCTGGTTGTGATAATAAAGACGCTGAACAAAACACAGGCGCTGAACAGGCAGAAACGCAATCAGAAATAAAAGTTATTGATAATAATACAACAGCTGATATTAGCAATTCTAGTGATGACAACGATATCGTACAAGATGAATCGTCAAAACTAGCCTTTAACCCCACACCAGAATTAGTTGAAAAATATCACGGTAAAGAATTAACTGTTATTGATAGTTCAGAGGTCATTATTGATGGTTCAAGTACTTTAGTTATTACCTTTTCGGTTCCTTTAAATCCTAAACTCAATTTTTCTAATTTGCTTCGTTTAGTTGATCGCCAAACGGGTAATGTTGACGGAGCTTGGGAGTTGTCGGATAACGGATTAGAATTAAGACATCGCTATCTTGAACCAAATCGTCAATTAGATCTCACCATTGATAAGATGTTAGCAGGCATTAATGGCAGTAATTTAGGTTGGGTTTATCAAACTAACATTAAAACCCAAGATCGTAAGCCAATGGTTGGGTTTGCTAGTAGTGGCTATTTGTTGCCAAGCAAATCAATGAGCGGTTTGCCTGTGGTTACTCTTAACGTTGATAAGGTTGATGTTAACTTTTTTAGAATTAAGCCTGAAAAGCTGTCCGATTTTATTGCTGGTTATGGTTTTATTAAACAATTATCAAGTTGGGACTCTAAGGATTTTCAACAGTTTGCTGATTTAGTTTATACGTCTCGCTTTGATTTAAATCCAAAACGTAATTCGCAAGAAACAGTATTACTTAATTTATCGTCCATTTCACCATTGCAACAAGAGGGTGCTTATTTTGCGGTGATGAGTAAAGCGGGTAGCTATGATTATTCAAATCCTGCGTCTTTATTTTTTGTCAGTAATATTGGCGTTTCGGTGCGTGATTATCATTATGGTTATTTGACGATCATGACGCATGCTTTAGATGATGGTAAACCGCTTTCAGACATTGATGTATCGGTGTTATGTAGAAAAGGAGAGCGTGATAGCAATAAGGGCTGTAGAACGATTTCAACAAAAACCGATGAAAACGGTTATGCCGATGTAATGTTGCCAGATGATATGGAATATGCCTTGCTGACAGCAAGCGATGGCAAGCAAATTTCTTTGGTTGATTTGGAACATGGTGCGTTGAATTTAAGCGAATATAATTTAACGGGATCTCCTTTCTATCAAAAACAATTATTTGCTTTTGGTTCTCGTGATTTATATCGTCCAAAAGAGACAGTTTATTTTAATGCACTTTTGCGTGATACCGATGGTCAGCCATTTCCTGCTCAACCGATTGTGGTTGATGTTATGTCGCCCGATAATTTAGTGGTTGACAATTTTACGGTTAAAGAAAATGAAGATTCAAGCGGTTTGTATCAATGGAAATATGTCATTCCAGCAAGTGCGGCAACGGGTAAATGGGCGTTTCGTTTTCATGTAGGTAATATTGATTACCATTATGCTTATTTTAATGTGGAAGAGTTTTTGCCAGAACGTATGGGGATGGAAATTACAACCGCATCAACTAATCCGATTCAGTTTGATAAACATATCAATTTTGATGTTAAAGGTTGGTACCTTTATGGTGCTCCAGCCGCAGGAAATACGTTAGATGGTCATATTTATCTTAAAAAAGTTGATTCGATTCCTCAACTTGCCGATTATAACATTGGTGATGTAACTAACAGTAATAAGGTTAGTCAACTTGATAATGTTGAGACGACTTTAGATAAAAACGGAAATGCGCAAGTAGTAGTTGATACAAGCAATTGGGGTAAATTGAGTTCGCCAGTTAATGTGGTTTTACAGGCAAGTTTGCTTGATTCTGGCGGTCGCCCTGTGACTCGTTATGCAAGCCAAGCGATTTGGCCAAGCGTTCAAATGCCAGCTGTGCGGGCGTTGTTTTCTCAATTGCCTTATTATGATTGGTCGACAGATCGCTATGAAAAAAGCCCAACGGTTGATAAAGGCGATAATGCTGAGTTTGAAGTCGCTTATGTTGACGTTGAGGGCAATAAATTAGCAACAAAGAATTTAAAGGCAAGGATTGTTCGTGAGCGTCGTAATTACTATTGGAGCTGGTCTAGCGATTCAGGATGGCATCAAGAGTACAATTCGAGTGAATTTGTTGTGCAAGAGCAACCGCTTTCTATTGCTGAAAATGGTATAGCTAAAGTTTCTTATCAAACCAATGATTATGGTTTTTATCGTATTGAGGTGGTTGATACTAAAAGTAATGTGATAAGTAGTATACGTTTTAGAAGTGGTTATAATTGGGAAGATAATACCAACGGTACTAATTCTGTTCGCCCTGATCAGGTTAAATTAAGTCTTGATAAGACGGCTTATGCAGTCGGTGATACCGCAAAAATTCATGTTCAAGCTCCTGTTGCTGGTTCTGGTTATATTTCGCTTGAAACTAATGACGGTATATTGTGGAAGAAAAATATTACCATTGATGATAATGGTCTTGATGTTGATATTCCAATTGAAAACTGGGAACGTCATGATATTTATATTAATGCGATGATTATTCGTCCATCAACCGATGCCACAGTGCAGACAATTAAGCGAGCTATTGGTTTGCTTTATCTACCAATTGATACTTCAGATCGTCAATTAAATGTCAATATCGAAGCACCGAAAAAGACAGAGCCTGAAAAAACCATTCCAATAAAAATTAAATTGGATAAAAAATCAATCCAAAAAGATCGTAAGGTAACGGTGTTGGTTTCGGCTGTGGATTCTGGCGTGTTGAATATTACCAATTTTGTTACCCCTGATCCTTATAGTGCGTTTTTAGGTCGTAAACGTTATAACGTCGATATTTATGATGTTTATGGTAAGTTGATTGAAGGTAAAGGTCGTAATGTCAATGTGAGCTTTGGTGGTGATGCAATGCTTGGTGCTAGCGCTAACGGCAAAAAACCATCAAATGATGTCAATATTGTGGCTCAGCAATTGCAAACCATTAAGCTAAATGATGATGGCGAGGGCGTTGTTGAGCTTGTTTTGCCTGATTTTAATGGTGAATTGCGCATAATGGCACAAGCGTGGGATGATACACGTTTTGGTAAGGCTGAACAAACTATGCTAGTTGCCTCGCCAGTCGTTGCTGAGCTATCTACACCTCGCTTTTTATCGGGTGGTGATCAGGCTACCTTGGCACTAGATCTAAATAATCTAACCGAAAAAACGCAAACAATGCAGATTGAGGTGTCTACTGATGGTTTGGTTCATCAAGATTCATCTAAAGTAACAACATTAACATTAAATAGTAAGCAAAGACAGATTATTCAAGTGCCAATCATGGCCGATTATGGCTATGGGAAAGGTTCTGTTACCATTAATGTTAAGGGTATTTTGTTAGAAGATGGTTCTGAGTATCAGATCAAACGATCTTGGAACATTGGCGTTAGACCTGGTTATTCCGCAACTACACAATATTATTCCATGGCAATAAATGGCGGTGAAAGTTGGTCGTTGCCAGAAGGTAGTCTTGTTGACATGATTGATAATACCGTTGAGGGTAAATTAATTGTATCAAATCAGCCTCCGCTTAATATTGCTCAGTATATTAAAGAGTTATTTGCTTATCCATATGGTTGTTTAGAACAGACCATTAGTGGTTTAATGCCATCGTTATATGCAAACCAAGAGCAGCTTTCTGCATTGGGGATTAAAACTGAATCAGATGACAAACGACGTGAAAAAGTACAATTAGGTATTTCGCGAATTTTATCAATGCAACGTAATAATGGTAGTTTTGGTTTATGGAGCAAAGACAGTGCCGAGGAATATTGGTTAACGGTGTATGCAACTGATTTTTTAATCCAAGCAAGTGAGCGTGGTTATAATGTCAACAATAAAGCGCTTGATGCAGCAATTACCCGTATCAGCCAATATACTTATGATGCCAATGCGTTTAATGGTTTACAAAGCTACTATGATAATTCACAAGCAAGCAATTATACGCAATTTGCAACTAAAGCTTATGCTTTAGCTGTGTTGGCAAGGCAAAATAAAATCACTGTGCCTATGCGTAATGAAATTAATCGGATGTATCAACAGATCACTGAAAGTGATTTTAAAGTATTGTCACCATTACCAGTTGCTCAGTTAGCGCTTTCCGCCAAGCTGGCTGGTTTTGATAATATCTATAATAATTTGATGCCTCGAGTATTTACAACAAGTTATGATAATCGCTATTCTTGGTTAGGCGAATATGGTAGTGCTATTCGTGATAATGCATTAGTTTTATCTTTATTGGTAGAAAATAATTTAAGTGTTGATAAGCAAGCTGATTATTTAATTCAGTTATCTGATTTGCTTAATGATACTCGTTATTTTTCAACTCAGGAACTTAACGCATTATTTGTGGCTGGCTGGTCATTAGAACAACATAAATCTTCACATAAATTTAATGTGGTGATCAACGAGCAGTCAAATGAGGTTGATTCGACTTTATCACGCTCTTTTGATTTTGCTAATTTAGCCAATAGATTAACGATTTCTAATCCAGAAAATGCACAACCACTTTATATTAAATTCACCGTTTCAGGTTATGGCAAGAAAGCGCCTGCACCAACGAGTGATGAAAATGTTTTAACTATCAATCGTTCCTATTACGATTTGAAAGGTAACAAAATTCAACCTGATCACTTGAAAGTGGGTGATTTAGTGGTGGTATTATTGGATGTTAGAGCACATAAAGAAGTCGTTCACGATGCGTTAATTGTTGATTTTTTACCTGCTGGACTTGAGTTAGAAAATCAAAATCTCACAAATAGTAGTGTGAGTCTACAGGCAATACCGGAAATTGCCAATTTGTTGAAAGATGAAGATAGCAATGATATTAAATATCAAGAATTCCGTGATGATAGATATGTTGCAGCTGTTGATATTAATCACTATGTGAGCGATGGTACTTATCGATCGCAGGTTGCTTATTTGGCTAGAGCAGTGACGGCAGGTAATTATATGATTCCATACCCTTATGTTGAATCTATGTATCGGCCCGATCGGTTTGCAATTGGTCAATCAATTGACTTAATGTCTATTGTTGAGCGCAATGTCGAGCCCAATGAATCTAAACAACAATAACGAGTATGTATCAATTAAATTTGATTTTTAAAATGTAAACAAATTGATTATCCGCTAACAATTGTTAGCGGCATCTATTTATACTGAAACATATTATACCGAAACATAGTGTTACCTGAAACTTTTTGACAAAATGAAAAAGCGCCTACTTAAAATTCTGGCTTTCTTATTTTTTTCTATCCTTTTGTTATTAGGTAGCTTTTTTGTTGCCGATTACTTTTATCCTTTATCAATAACAAAAAATAAAACAACACAAACAATTCTTGCGCAAGATGGTACGCCTCTGTGGCGATTTGCTGATGAAAATGGTGTTTGGCGGTATCCTATCAAATTAGATGAAGTCCCCAATGATTACCTTGATGTGTTATTAAATTATGAAGACCGCCATTTTTATGATCATTTTGGTATTAATCCTGCCTCTTTATTGAGAGCAGCTTGGCAAAATATCACCAATAAAAGAATTATTTCAGGTGGTAGTACTATTTCGATGCAGGTTGCAAGATTGCTTTATCCACACGATCGCTCCATGGCAGGAAAGTTACAACAAATATTTCGAACACTACAACTTGAATTACATTTTACAAAAGATGAAATTTTAACTTTATATATTAATCGAGCCCCATTTGGCGGGACAATCGAAGGCTTAGGGGCTGCTAGTTGGTCATATTTTGGTAAAGAGCCCAAAGCGTTAACACGTAGTGAGGCGGTTTTATTGGCCGTATTGCCACAAGCACCCAGTCGTTTGCGTCCTGATAGGTACCCCGAACGAGCCAAACAAGCACGCGACAAAGTTCTAGCAAGATTGGCTCAATATCAGGTATGGTCATCTGATATTATAGAGCAAGTTAGAAAAGAAGAAGTATGGGTTTACCCACGTAAAAAGCCACAATTAGCTCCTTTATTAGCTCGAAGGTTAAGTCAACAATATCCTGATGTTGATATTATTCGATCAAATATCGATCTCTCCCTTCAATACAGCCTTGAAGATATTGCTGCTAATCGTAAAAATCAGTTACCTCCCAAAAACTCACTAGCTATTTTAGTTGTCGATCATACGGATATGTCCGTAAAAGGCTATGTTGGGTCGGTTGATTTTAACGATAAAGAGCGATTCGGTCAGGTTGATATGATAAGTTCGCTTCGATCTCCTGGATCGACATTAAAGCCTTTTATGTATGCTTTAGCGATTGATGACGGCATGATTCATTCTGAATCGTTATTGCAAGATACACCTAGAATCAGTTCTGATTATCGACCTACGAATTTTGATGAAGATTTTTATGGACCAATCAGTGCCTCAGAGGCATTAAAAAACTCATTAAACTTACCTGCTGTTGAGTTAATTGAGCTTTATGGACCAAAACGATTTGCTGGCAAGCTGTTTAGTATTGGCTTACCGCTTCAATCTAAAGGTAATGATCCTAATATATCGTATATTTTGGGTGGTGCGTCGTTAAGAATGGATAATTTAGTTAGCGCATATAGTGCCTTTGCTCGTCATGGGCAAGTAAGTCCTTTACGATTTACGCAAGCAGATCCCTTACTAAGCAAGCCATTTATTAGCGATGGAAGTGCATGGATCACAAGACAGATGCTAGTTAATAATTATCAGCTTGCCTATAAAACAGGCACTAGCTATGGATATCGTGATGCATGGGCGATTGGGGTCAATCCTCGCTATTTGATTGGCATTTGGGTCGGTCGTCCTGATGGAACGCCCGTTGTTGGTCAATATGGCAGTATTACAGCGGTGCCGATACTACAGCAAGTTAACACGTTATTATTAAATAAAGAGCGACGAATAAATCGCCCACTTCCCTTAGTAACTAAACCGACAACAGTAACCTTAGAAAAAATTTGTTGGCCATCAGGACAAAAGTTACCTGCAACTGATGAAAACTGCCACCGTCAAAAAAATGCATGGGTATTAAATAATATGATACCTCCAACACTTGATACTCTAACGGCACTTAATAATAATATTTATCGTTCAGGGTGGGTGACTATTTGGGTAAATGATGCCGGCAAACGTGTGTCAGCAGACTGTAGCAATGCACATAAAAAACAGGTTGCACTTTGGCCAATAGCTTTAGAAAATTGGTTACTACCCAAAGAACGTCGACAATCGCTAATTCCTGAAGTTGATAATCATTGCCCAGTGTTTGGTAAAGATATCTTTTTGCCACTCAATATTATTGGGCTGCAAGATAAGCAATTGGTAAAACGATTACCTGGGCAGCAAGATGTCACTATCGATCTAACTCCACAAGGTGGTGTTGGTGACAAATGGTGGTTTTTAGATGGTGAACTTATTGAGAAAACATATGGCGATCAAAAGGTAGCTTTGACAGTTACTCATAAAGGTTTACATCATCTATTTTTATTAGATCAAAGTGGACAAATCTCACGAATGACATTTACCCTTGACTAAACTAACAAGGAGCAAATCTATGGCTATTGAAAGAACCTTATCTATCATCAAACCTAATGCCGTTAAAAAACAATTGATTGGTGAAATTGAAACCCGTATTAGCCAAGCAAAACTTAACATTATTGCCTTAAAAATGCTTAGATTAACAAAAGAGCAGGTAGAAGGATTTTATGCTGAGCACCAAGGTAAATCATTTTTTGATAAGTTGGTTAAATTTATGATATCTGGGCCGATAGTTGTTCAGATTCTCGAAGGCGATAATGCTATTAAGCGTTATCGAGAATTGATGGGACCAACTGATTTATCTAAAGCAGCCGCAGGCACTTTACGAGCTGATTTTGCTGACAGTATGACTGAAAATGCCGTACATGGCTCAGATTCTCTAACCTCGGCTGAAAAAGAAATTGCTTATTTTTTTGTTGATAGCGAGATAGTAGGGTAAATCAATATTATTAAATAAATCAAAATAGTGATATAAGCTGTTTTAGCTTGTATTAGTTTTTTTAATGTCATTAATCGAAAACTACTACATATAACTTTAAGTTATAACCATGTGAGTATTTGTTATTTATTTATTTTATTCTTTGTTGCTAGACTTTAACGGTATATAACATAACCTTGACTGAGGGAGAATCGGAATGAAATTGTTGACTAAATCACTAGCTGTTGTTGCATTAGTAAGTAGTTTGTTAGGTGCAAATTCTGCTTATGCAGATCGCCTTGATGATATTGAGAAACGAGGAGAAATAAAAATAGCGGTATTTGATAATAATCCGCCATTTGGTTATATTGATGAAAAGACTAATAAAATTGTTGGTCTTGACGTTGATTATGCCAACGAGATAGCAAAAGCATTAAAGGTTAATGTTGAGCTAGTTCCGACTAATCCGGCCAATCGAATTCCGTTATTAACATCCCAAAAAGCCGATTTAATTGTAGCTAATTTTACTGTTACTGATGAAAGAGCAAAAACCGTTGATTTTAGTCTTCCTTATTTTGCGACTGGTCAGAAATTTGTAGCAAAAAAAGGAGTATTGAAATCAGCAGATAATTTGAAAAATCTTCGTATTGGTGCCGATAAAGGTACAGTTATGGAAATTACATTGCGAGAAAAATACCCAACAGCTAAAGTAATTTCTTATGATGATACACCATTTGCGTTTGCAGCATTACGTAATGGTGTTGTGCAGGCAATTACTCAAGATGATGCAAAATTAATCGGCCTATTAGCGAATTTACCAGAAGAACAACGAGCTGTATTTGAAATTTCACCATTTAGTATTACTCAAGAATATCAAGCTGTTGGTATACCAAAAGGGGAAGATCGCTTGAAAGAAAAAGTGAATCAAATTTTATTAACACTAGAAAAAGATGGTGAAGCATTAACGATTTATAATCGTTGGTTTGGACCTGAAACTGCATCAGCGATGCCTCGTGGTGATTTTAAAATTGGTAAAGGTCAGTAGTTATGTATGAGCAATTACTTGAGCCTCGTTATTTGTGGTGGTTATGGGATGGTTTTTTAGTTACGTTAGCTATCTCATTGCTAACCATTATATTTTCAACATCACTAGGTTTTTTGCTGGTTATTGCTCAACAAAGTCGAATTAAATTCATTCAAGTTATAGTAATGGGGTATAACGCAATTTTTCGTTATTCTCCGTTATTGCCTCAACTCTTTTTTTGGTATTTTGGTGTGGGTAATTTATTACCAATAGAATTTAAATTATGGTTATTTGACGAACCGCAAATCCAGTTGCTGTTTTTTTCACTGAAAATGCCATCATTTGAATTTATAATCGGTTTAGTTGGTTTAACTTGTTATTCCAGTGCTTTTATTGCCGAAGAGTTTAGAGCGGGTATAGCTGGTGTAAGTCGAGGGCAAGAACAGGCTTCATTGGCATTAGGTTTAACTTGGTGGCAAAGTATGCGATTTATTATTTTGCCACAAAGTTTTCGTATTGCATTTCCACCTTTAATTGGTCAGTACATGAATATTATAAAAAATTCGTCGTTAACAATGGCCATTGGTGTGTTAGAACTTTCTTATGTATCGCGTCAAGTTGAAACCGAATCATTAAAAACCTTTCAAGATTTTGCTATTGCAACTTTATTATATATTTTGGCGATAGTGATTGTTGGAACTTTGGGTAATATTTATCAAGCAAAACGATTGCAAATAGGTAAGGTGTAATCATTTATGGAGCTTAAAGGTTTAGAGGTTATTTACCACAATTTCAGTTATATGATGTGGGGAAATTTTCCTGGAGGAATTTTTTTAACGCTGTTAATGAGTTTTGCCGCAATTATATTTTCAAGTTTTTTGGGTATTCTTGCTGGAGTCGGGTTGACTGTTTTAAAAGGAGTTATGCGTTATTTTTTAGTTGGTATACTTGGTTTTTTAAGAGCTATTCCTGTCATTATGCTTATTTTCTGGACTTACTTTCTTCTACCTGTGTTACTTAGTGTAGATGTGCCAGCAATTGCAACGGTAATATTTGCATTATCCTTGATAGGAGCTGCATACATTGGACATTCAGTTCATGCAGGTATGATTGCTGTGGCTAAAGAACAATGGCAAGCGGCGTTTTCATTAGGCTTAACTAAAAAGCAAGTTATTATATTTATCATATTACCACAAGCCCTTAAAATGATGTTGCCGTCTTTTGTAAACCAATGGGTATCACTGATTAAAGATACTTCACTGGCTTATATTGTTGGAGTAGCGGAATTTACTTTTATTGCAACCCAAATTAATAATCGTAGTATGATTTATCCAACAGAAATCTTTCTATTTGTTATAGTTGTTTATTTTATCATCTGCGCCTCGCTTGATTTTGCGGTTACGTTTTTCTCAAAACGCCAATTATTTTGCTTTAAATAAAACAATATTTTCAGAGGGTATATGGGGATTTCACTATTTACTTGAATAACGTTCTCTTAATTTATTCATGTAAAATTCGATTGAATCTTTAGCTTTGGGATGTGTTTCAATATAGCTATTAAATATTATTTGTATAAGTCGAAAAAAATGTGGAAGATATATTATTGAATTTTCATGATCACTAATCTTAAAAGATGCATTTTTAAATGTACTAGCTTAAATTAAATCTGAGCTACTACAACTGATTTCTTGAAGAGCAAGTCCCTTCTCATTGCTCATTTTTTAAAGCGATAATAATTATCTCGATTATATCCTATGACTTTACAGGCTTATTGTGCGTACTAAGTTGCTGGTTAATTCTAAAAGCCATAATTTAGGTTTAATGATTTTTCTGTTTGATTCAATTATGACACTCCTAGTTACGTTATAAAATAACGCAAATGTCAGATTAAAACTATTCTTATGAGGTATAGAAACCCAGTTTATTTATATATTTTATGAAAGAGGATAATTCAATGAATTTTCTCATTGTGTTCTAAAATAGAAAAAAAGCACCTTATATTAAGGTACTTTTTATATTATAAAATGTTAAATAATAGAAGATTAACTCATTCCATATTGTTTTAATTTTTTGCGAAGTGTACCGCGGTTGATACCAAGCATATTTGCTGCTCGAGTTTGATTGCCGCGTGTATATTGCATAACCATATCAAGGAATGGATGTTCAACTTCAGCTAACACTAATTCATAAAGGTCTGTAGGATCTTCACCATTTAATTGTGATAAATAGTTTTTTAAAGCTTGCTTCACTGAATCACGCAATGGTTTTTGTGTTATTTGGTCTTGAGAATTTACAGTTGTAAATTTAAGTGCTGCAGCTGTAACGCGTTGTTCTGACATAGTATTCTTAACTCTTTGGGTTGTTTCTAATTTTACTAAAAAATGCTTTTAGAGTGTTTACTTGCTCACTTGTATTGCTAAGTACACTAAATAAGCGCCTGAATTGATCGCTGTCAGCATAATTCTTGGTGTACCAATTTACATGCTTTCTGGCAATCCTTAATCCTTTGTATTCTCCATAGAATTGATAAAGATCATCAAGATGTGATAGTACAACTTGTTCTACTTCATCAATACTTTTGTTTTTCTGTAACTGTCCATGTGTTAAATAGAATGCAATTTCTTCAAATATCCAAGGTCGCCCTTGTGCCGCTCGCCCGATCATTATAGCATCAGCCTGCGTATATTGAAAAACATCTTTTGCCTGTTCAGGTGTACAAATATCTCCATTAGCAATTACAGGAATTGTAACATTTTCTTTAACTGCTCTAATAGAGTCATATTCAGCGACACCGTTGAATAAGCAAGCACGTGTTCTTCCGTGAATAGTAATTGCCTTTATACCACAATCCTGTGCAATTTGTGCGATTTCTATGCAATTTCTATTTTCTTTATTCCATCCAGTCCGCGTTTTTAATGTTACCGGAACATCAACTGCACCGACAACTTTCTGCAAAATTTTTTTAATAAGTTCCGGATACTGCATTAAAGCAGATCCAGCCAATTTTCTATTGACCTTTTTAGCCGGACATCCCATATTAATGTCAATCAACTGAGCACCGTGTTTGACATTAAATTCAGCAGCTTTAGCCATTTCGTCGGGATCAGAACCGACAATTTGTACTGCACGAATACCAACATCATCACTCGCTATCATTCGCATAGCTGATTTATCGGTATGCCAAACATCAGAATTTGCTAAAAACATTTCTGAAACAGTCATACCAGCACCAAATCGATGACATAGATTACGAAATGGTTTATCACTTATTCCAGCCATTGGTGCAGCAATTAAATTATTCTTTAATTTTAGTTCACCAATGCTAAGTAAATTAAAGTCGGCTATATTACGCATTTTTTTTCAAACTTAAAAGGGGGTAGCGTTAATTTTTTTTATTTTTTTTACCAGTGATACAACACCACTCGTCAAGTTCAACCACTGGATCTAATTTAAAATTGGGTTGGTAAGCCATGCAAACACTTGATGATTGGGTAGTTAAAATACCAGATAAACCTAGTTTACCTTCAGGTTTTACTAATTTACTTATATGTGGTTCAAGCTCTTTTAATGGTCCAGCTAAAATATTGGCAACAACTATATCTGCTTGCAAATTGTCTGGGATCTCTTTTGATAAATAAAGCTCTAGTCTTTCACTGACATCATTACGCTGTGCATTGTCACGGCTAGCTTGAATGGCTTGAGGATCGATATCAATACCTATTACTTGTTTTGCTCCTAATTTTAACGCAGCAATCGCCAAAATACCAGAACCACAACCATAATCGATAACTAATTTATCTTTAAGGTCTAAACTATCAAGCCAAGTTAAGCATAATGCCGTGGTTGGGTGAGTACCTGTGCCAAATGCTAATCCAGGGTCTAACATAACATTAACAGCATTAGTGTCGGGCACGTCACGCCAACTAGGACAAATCCAAAGTCGCTCACCAAATTTCATAGGATGAAAGTTGTCCATCCATTCACGTTCCCAGTCTTTATCTTCTAATTGTTCAATTTTATAAGAATATTGTTCAAGATTTAATATTGCTCTTAATTCATCGATATCTGTTTGAGCATCATAAAGCCCAATCACATCGGTATTACCCCAAAGTTTAGTTTCGCCGGGTAATGGTTCAAAGACAGGCGTGTCAAAGGTATCTTGAAAAGTGACTGATACAGCACCAGACTCCTCTAATTGTTCGCTAATTTGTTCAGCAAGATCGTTGGTTGTATTAATTTTGAGTTGAATCCAAGGCATAATTCTTCCTTTTATTGTCAAACATATTGGCTATAATAAAAATAATAAATCCAATAGTTAAAGAGGGGACTATTGGGTGTAGTGATAATAATTTAATATTATAACTTGCCAATAATGTATAACTTATAGCTCCTGTAAGCATTGAACAAAGAGCACCAGTAGCATTAGCTTTTTTCCAATATAATCCAAGTACTAACGGCCATAAAAAGACAGCTTCAAGTCCACCAAAAGCGAGTAAATTTAGCCAAATAATCATATCAGGCGGGGTCCATGCTGCCCAAATAAGTAACCCACCAAAAATAAAAGTGATAGTGACCGAAATCCGAGTAAGAAACTTATCACTGAAATTAATATTAGTTTTGATGCTTAAAAACAGATCTTTGATGATAACAGATGATACTTGTAATAATTGAGCATTAATGGTGGACATAATAGCGGCAAGTGGAGCAGCTAAAAAGATTCCAGCAGCAAAAGGTGGTAATACATTTATAATTAATGTCGGTACTATTTGATCAGGAATGGTTAAATCGCTAATAATAGCACGCCCTAAAGCACCAGATAAATGCATAGTTAGCATAATAACAGTAACGACAATGGTGCCAAGAATAATTCCTTGATGTACTGCTTTGCTATCTTTATAGGCCATACAACGAACAGCAGTATGAGGTAAGCCAACCACACCAAAACAAACTAATATCCAAAATGAAGCCATGAACGGAAAGTCCATAAAGTCATTAGGTCCTTGTGGTGTTAAAAGAGCAGGGTCAATTTTTATTAGCTGATCAATTATTGCAGTGATTCCACCACCTGCATAGATAATAGCACCAAGTAATAATATAGCACCTATGATCATCACTAACCCTTGAAAAGCATCATTTAATATACTGGCTCGAAAACCGCCAAATGCGGTATAAATAACCGTACCAATACCAAATATTAATAAGCCCGTATGATAAGGTATACCTACTGATGATTGTAGTAAGCGAGCCCCACCAACAAACTGTACTGTCATTGCGCCGATAAAGGCAACGACAAGGGTAATACTTGCTAGCCAAACAATAGTTTTACTTTTATAGTGAGCATAAAGCATATCACTTAAAGTTATAGCATTATATTTACGAGCCAAAATGGCAAATTTTTTGCCTAGAATACCAAGCGAGAGTAATACAGTTGGGACTTGAATCATCGATAATAGCACCCAACCAAGGCCAAATTTATAAGCAGCACCAGGACCACCAATAAACGAGCTAGCACTAATATAAGTTGCGGCTAGTGTCATGGCGAGTAAAAATCCTCCCATGGTGCGATTACCGATAAAATAATCAGTAAATTGATTTACTTTTTTGCGTTTTACATAAGCATAAATTGATAATGCAAATACAAAAACAAGATAGATGATAAGTGGTACAATAATATCTAAATGCATGTTAGATCACTTAGTTTGTTCTAATGAGAAATTTTTAAATTGAAATTTTACAACTACCCAGCAAAGCAATATAAAACCGATAGGCATCATAATGCAAGATAGTTCAAACCACAATGGAAGACCTAAAAATCCTATTTTGTCGTTAATACAGTATGCACAAACGATCCATCCAAGAAGATAAATAAAAGTTAGTAATAAAGAAAGTTTAGCCTCTTTATTTGCTTGTTTATATCGAGCATCCATATTGATTTATTCAGAATTGAGGGTGATTTAGATTAAAAGAAAGCATTGAACTTAGCAAGTACATTGCGATTTATGCAATATTATATTTTAAATATATCAATTTTAGCAATATTAAAAGTATTATATAGTGTTTTATTGTTGATTATGAATACCTAAACTCTTGGAGAGAAAAATGTCAAACTATTTTAATACATTGAATTTACGTGAAAAATTAGAACAATTAGGTCAATGTCGTTTTATGGCTCGTGATGAATTTGCATCAGAAGCTAATTTTTTGAAAGGTAAAAAAATTGTAATTGTTGGTTGTGGAGCACAAGGCCTTAACCAAGGTCTGAATATGCGAGATTCAGGTTTAGATATATCTTATGCATTACGTAAAGAAGCTATTGCTGAAAAACGTGCATCATGGAAGAAAGCAACTGAAAATGGTTTTAAAGTAGGAAGTTATGAAGAATTAATTCCAACAGCAGATCTTGTTATCAATTTGACTCCTGACAAACAACATTCTGCCGTTGTTCAAGCTATTCAACCGTTGATGAAAAAAGGCTCTGCGCTTGGCTATTCTCACGGATTTAATATTGTTGAAGTAGGAGAAAAGATTCGCTCTGATATTACAGTAGTGATGGTAGCCCCTAAATGCCCTGGTACTGAAGTTCGTGAAGAATATAAACGAGGTTTTGGTGTGCCGACACTAATTGCAGTTCATCCTGAAAACGATCCAAAAGGTGAAGGGCTAGCAATTGCTAAAGCATGGGCAGCGGCAACAGGCGGACATCGTGCAGGTGTTTTACAATCGTCATTTGTTGCCGAAGTTAAGTCAGATTTAATGGGCGAACAAACAATCCTTTGTGGAATGTTACAAACAGGATCATTACTTTGTTTTGATAAGCTAGTGGCAGATGGTGTTGATCCTGCTTATGCATGTAAATTACTCCAATTTGGTTGGGAAACGATCACTGAGGCGCTAAAACAAGGTGGAATTACTTTAATGATGGATCGTTTATCAAATCCAGCTAAATTGAGAGCAAATGCTTTAGCAAAAGAATTAAAAGTGATCATGACGGATCTTTATCGTAAACATATGGACGACATTATATCAGGCGAGTTTTCGTCAACTATGATGAAAGACTGGGCAAATGATGATGCGAACCTTCTTAAATGGCGTAAAGAAACAGGTGAAACCGCCTTTGAAAAAGCTGCTGACTATCAAGGTAAAATTGATGAACAAGCTTACTTTGATCAAGGCGTTGTTATGGTTGCAATGGTTAAAGCCGGTGTTGAACTTGCCTTCGAAACTATGCTTGAATCTGGTATTTTAGCTGAATCAGCTTATTACGAATCATTACATGAGTTACCACTTATTGCTAATACTATTGCACGTAAACGTTTGTATGAAATGAATGTTGTTATTTCTGACACAGCTGAGTATGGCAACTATCTATTTGCTAATGCCGCTGTACCACTATTAAAAGAAAAATTTATGCCAATGTTACAAGCTGGCGATCTAGGTAAAGCGATCCCTGAAGGTAGTGTTGATAATGCACAATTACGCGATGTGAATGAAGAAATCCGTAATCATCCAATTGAAACAATCGGTCGTAAATTACGTAGTTATATGACTGATATGAAACGCATCAATGTTGCAAGCTAAATAGCTATTTATAATTATAAAAAAGGTGCTGAAAAGTACCTTTTTTTGTATCTAAAAATTGAATTTATTGTAAAAAACTTTCAGGTAAGTATATGTTTCAGTATAAAATGATTAGATCTAAAAGGATCTAACTGGATCTAATTTAGATCCAATTTATATTTTTTTGATCCTTTCACTTT
>NZ_LZHB01000021.1:0-574 GCF_001690345.1 Gilliamella sp. Gris3-2 | reverse complement strand
TTCAACTTTCTATAAATGGCGAGAAAAATACGGCGGAATGGAAACTTCGGATATCAAACGCTTAAAGGAGCTGGAGGCTGAAAATCGCAAGCTTAAGCAGATGTTTGCCGAACTGAGCTTAAAATCCCAGCTGCAGGAAGAAATAATAAAAAAGCTTTAGTGCCCACAAAGGCAAGTAAAACGTGGGCACAGCAACTACAACAAAATCATTCGGTTACTATTGCTATGAGTTGTGCCATTGTTGGCTTAAGTCGTTGTGCTTACTATTATCAACCTAAGTTACAGGATGATTCGGTGATTGTTTCGGTGTTGAATGCTATCACGGACAGGCATTTACGCTGGGGCTTTCCTAAATGCTTTAATCGTATCAAAAAGCTCGGCTATAAATGGAATCATAAACGGGTATATCGGGTGTATTGTGAATTAAAGCTTAATCTCAGGATAAAGCGTAAACAGCGCATTCCTCCACGAAGCCCAGAAAGGCTATCAGCACCCAATAAACAAGGTGAATGCTGGTCAATGGATTTTATGAGTGACAGTAGTCGTAATCAGCGTCGCTTTAGGACATTCAATG
>NZ_LZHB01000020.1:0-39663 GCF_001690345.1 Gilliamella sp. Gris3-2 | reverse complement strand
TACATAATAAGCATCGATACAGCTTACGTGCATTATGTCGATGTTTAAATGTAACCCGAAATCGTTTCTATTATCAACGGCAATTAACGCAGCAATCACAAGATATATCACTGAGTGAAATAGTGGATGAAATTTTTAATACTAATTATCGTGCTTATGGCACAAGGCGTTTGCAAGCAGAGCTGAGAAAGCAAGGCATAACCGTATCTCGACGCCGAATAGGTCGAATCATGGCGAAAAATGGCTGGGTTTCGAAATACACCTGTAAAAAATATTGTATTCATACAGAAAAAAGCAATGAATCGCTGGTGGGGAATGAACTGAATCGAGAATTTGATATAGGTCAACCACGAAAGATATTGGTGACCGATTTAACCTATGTAAGGGTTAAACAACGTTGGCACTACCTTTGTGTAATTGTTGATATCAGTAATCGAGAAATAGTGGGGCGAAGTGCTGGCAGGCATAAAACAGCGGCACTGGTCATGCAAGCTATGAGTCAAATTCCAATGAACTTACAGACGATTGAGTTGTTTCATTCTGATAGAGGAAAAGAGTTTGATAATCATTTGATTGATGAATGTTTAACAGCATTTGGAATTAAACGGTCGTTAAGTCGCAAAGGCTGCCCCTATGATAATGCAATTGCAGAAAGCACATTCAAAGCAGTGAAAACAGAATTTGTGTCAAATACTATTTTTGATTCACTGGCGCAACTTAAATTGGAATTTAATCACTATGTGGATTGGTTTAATTATAATCGACTTCATTCAATATTAAATTACCAGTCGCCGATTGAATACAAAAGAAATCGATGACCTTATCTTTTTGGTACTAAAAAGTGTGGACATACCAGTAGTCGGTGCCATAGGTGGTGCTGTCTTTGGGTTGGGTATTAATCTCGCCCTGTAAATCGGCTAGGGCATCACGGTAGTTATAGTCTTGTACCTTGACTGAGGAGACCACCACTTCACTATGCAGGCTGATATCCCACACACTTTCAACGCCACTATCTGCCATGCCACTGGGCAGTTTATAGTCAATATCAGCGACCTGCGCATAGCCTTGCTCATAATCACTTAACACCATCACATCACAGTGGTGCTCAGCGTGTGTTTCAAAGCGAAACCAGATACCGACATCGGCCAATAAGCGTTGAATAAATTCAAGGTCACTTTCTTGCCACTGAGTAATAAACTCCCGCTCAGGGTAGCTATCTTTTAGCTCTAGACGGTAATCAATGCCTGTCAAACCATGACTGCGTAGCACTTCTTCAACCACACTGACCACGCTTTGATTTTGAAATATGGCATTATGTTGCCCCACAGCCAACCGTGCTAAGCACGAGGATAACACCACTTGATAATGGGCTTCATCTTTATTGACCGATAACTGACTAAACTCAGTAATCACCCCATGCAAGGTGCGTTTATTACTCAACGTGGGCAAGTCACTTAATGAGCGGATAGCGGAAGTTAATGGTTTATTGATAACAGGATTAAAGGAGAAGGTCGATTTTTGATTAAGAAAGGAATCAGGCGATAAGGTTTTATCAGTACTGGTAAAAGTAATCACATAACGCCAAGGCTGGTTTAACGACTCATCACCATCAATATGCAAAACCGAAATCGGCGCCCCCAGCACGTCAACCGTTAAGGTATAGCGATTATGGCTAACCCCACTCAAACCCGCCATTAGATCGCCAAAACCTTCACCGAGTTGCTCCAGAAGACGATTAAGTTCGTTTGACATTTTTTCCTCCTCCTTATATCCAATTTTAAAATCAGTCTGTCTATTTAATTATTTTTTATATCTTATACTCAGCATTACTGAGTTCAAGCAACAGATAGCTTAGCTAAAAAGCATACACAATTTTAGTGTGAAATTTAATCTTTTTTTTTAAATGTTAAATGAATGTTGTTTAATATGAATAATTTCTGTTAGTTAAGCAAGTAATTGACAACTACTTAACCTTTTTATTGAATAAGTGATTTAAATAACCTGACTTTTGTTAATGAGATTTTTCAACTAATAAAATAGTAGATATGAAAAACTCTCTCAATTCTACAACACTTAAACAAATGGAAAAGATAAATAGAGTGATTACTGTAAACTTTGTTTCTTTTGATAAATAAAAACAATCTTTTATAAATAATTAACCAACTACCTATTAATTTATCAAATTTTGTGGTAAAAAGTGGGGCTAAGTGGTAAAAATAGGTGTTTTTATTAACATGTTGATTTTTATTAATTAAAATTTAAATAAATTATAAAGAAAAATACTTTTATGTTTAGTGGTGCAATTTCAATTAGTTTAGATAATAAAGGACGGTTAGCTATTCCTACTCGCTACCGTGAATCTTTATCTGAAGGTATGGTTTGCACAATTGGTTTATACGACCCATGCTTGACACTTTATTCAATGTCCGAATGGAAATGTATTGAACAGCAACTTGCAACATTATCAACCATTGTTGAAACTGAACGTAGAATAAAAAGATTGTTATTGGGGTATGCAACTGAGTGCCTAATGGATAATTCTGGACGAATTTTATTGTCACCTACATTGCGTACTTATGCAAAATTAGAAAAAAATATAATGTTTGTTGGTCAATCTAATAAATTTGAAATTTGGGATGAGGCAAGTTGGTATCAACAAATTAATGATGATATTACCGCATTATCAAGCGATATTGAAAACTTATCAGATAATTTGAAAAGTTTAACTATTTAATAAGAGTGAAGATTGATGGATTATCAACATACGACGGTTTTATTAAACGAAGCTGTGAATGCATTAAATATAAAAAAAGATGGCATTTATGTTGATGGTACCTTTGGACGAGGAGGCCATTCTCGTTTAATACTTGAACAACTAGGAGCACAAGGACGATTGATTGCTATTGATCGTGATGAGCGTGCAGAGCAAACTGCGTTACAGATAATAGATCCTCGATTTACTTTTATTCGTGGTGAGTTTTCAAATTTATATCAATATATTGAAGAGTTAGAATTATTGGGTGAAATTGATGGTGTCTTATTAGATCTAGGTGTTTCATCACCACAACTTGATGATCCTGACAGGGGATTCTCTTTTATGCGTGATGGACCTCTTGATATGCGTATGAATAATAGTAAAGGTTTAACTGCAAGTGAATGGTTACTTAGCAGTGATGAAGACGATATTTCATGGGTGTTAAAGACATTTGGTGAAGAGAAATTTGCCAAACGTATTGCTCGATCGATTGTCGAGCAGAATAAAATTTCTCCGATTACTCGTACCTTAGAGTTGGCTAATTTAATTGAAAAAGCTACACCAAGAAAGGATAAAAATAAGCATCCAGCTACACGTAGTTTTCAGGCTATTCGTATTTATATTAATAGTGAATTGGAAGAAGTCGAGCAAGTGTTAAATAGTTGTTTATCAGTACTTGCAAATCAAGGAAGATTAGCGGTTATTAGCTTTCATTCTTTAGAAGATAGGATTGTAAAACAATTTATTAGTAAACAGAGTAAAGGTCCAGATTTACCAACACGATTACCATTAACTGAACAACAAATTAAACAATATGGTAGTGCTAAATTAAAATCACTTGGCAAAATTAAACCAAATACTATTGAAATTAATAATAACCCGCGCTCCCGAAGCGCAATATTAAGGGTAGCAGAAAGGAAAAATGAATAACCAAGACAATGATTTTTTTCTAGATAAAACTTATATTGATAAAAATTTTCAAAAAAGACCGAGTAAAAGCTTGTTTGGTGTAATTATTGGGGATTTATTTAGGCATCAAAAAATTTCATTGTTATTACTTGTGATGATTATTATTTCTGCTGGTGCAGTATTAATAACAACGCAACAGATTCGTAAACAGTTATTTGAACGTGAGCAACTTTTATTAGAACAAGATGTGTTAGAAAGCGAATGGCGGAATTTAGTTATTGAAGAAAATGTACTTGCTGATCCCAAACGTGTCGAAGATAAAGCCAAAAACCAATTAGGAATGTCTTATGTGACACCGCAAAATGAAACAGTTATTGTGATAAAGAGTAAATAATGAAACCTGCCACTAAATATAAAAAAAATAAAACTAAAAAGGTTGCAAAAACAAATAAAAATAATAGGTTAAATGGTAAAAGACAGTTTTTTACACCGAATCGTTTTTATATTATATATGGACTTATTATTTTAGCGATTATTTGTCTTATGGCTCGAATGGCATTATTGCAAATTATTGAACCAGATAAACTGATTGCTGAAGGTAATAAGCGCTCACTTCGTCACCAAGAAATTGATGCACCAAGAGCCATGATCACCGATCGTAATGGGCGTGCGTTAGCAGTAAGTGTACCGATGTTTGATGTTTGGGCAGATCCTAAAATTGTTGTGCAAAAAGGTGGAGTTAAAGCGGATGATATTAGATGGCAAGGATTAGCACAAACGTTGAATATTCCAATGTCAACGCTAAAGCAAAAATTAAACAATCCATCAATGAGATTTGTTTATTTGTCTAAGCAAGTAACGCCAACAATATCTGACTATTTAAAAAAACTAAAGTTACCGGGGATATCGTTTGCTAAAACATCTAAACGTTATTACCCTGCGGCAGAAAATATAGCTCAATTAATTGGTTTAACAGATATTGATGCAAATGGTGCTGAGAAAGGTTCTGAAGGTATTGAAAAAAGCTTTAATAAATGGTTAATAGGTGAATCGGGGCAAAGAGTTGTAAGACGTGATCGAGTAGGTCGTGTTATTGAAGAATTAGAACGGACAGAAACAGAAACAGCATCAGATTTAATATTAAGTATAGATGAGCGTTTACAATCACTAGTTTATAGCGAACTTAGTCAAGCGGTTCAATTTAACAAAGCAGACAGTGGAACAGCTGTATTGGTTGATGTGCATAGTGGTGAGATTTTAGCGATGGCAACCAGCCCATCTTATAATCCAAATAATCGCTCATCAATTGATTATAATTTATTGAGAAATAGAGCTGTTACTGATGCGTTTGAACCAGGCTCTACGGTTAAACCGCTAGTTGTAATGGCTGCCTTAGAAAAGAAAATTGCTAACTTAAATACTATTATCGATACTAGACCTTTTTATGTTAATCGTTATGAAATTAAAGATGTGTCATATCAAAAAACGCTTAATTTGGCAGGTATCTTAGAAAAATCAAGTAATGTTGGAGTAAGTAAGCTAGCTTTACAAATGCAACAGGATGATCTTGTAGAATTCTATAGTCGATTTGGATTAGGTCAACCAACGGAATTAGGCTTAGGTGGTGAAGTTAGTGGTTCAATTGCAGCCGATAGAACCAGAAAATGGGCTGATATTGAGCGAGCAACATTTGCGTTTGGATATGGATTAACTGTTACCCCATTACAGTTAGCAAGAGCTTATGCAACTATCGGTAGTTATGGAATTTACCGACCTGTATCAATTTTAAAAGTCACAGAACCTGTTAAGGGTAAACGTGTAGTTTCTGAAAAAGATGCTAAAACAGTTGTTCAATTAATGGAGGCTGTAGCTGTTACTGGTGGAGGAACTAAAGCATCGGTTCCTGGTTATAGTGTTGGAGTTAAAACAGGAACAGCGAAAAAATTATCCGGTGGACGGTATGTTAATCAATATTTAGCTTATACCGCAGGTATCGCTCCAGCAACAGCACCAAAGTATTCACTAGTTGTTGTTATTGATAATCCTAAAGCTGGCCAATATTATGGTGGTTCAGTTTCTGCGCCTGTTTTCAGTCGCATTATGGGCGGTGTGCTTAGAACGATGAATGTAAAACCTGATCGCCAAGTTGATGGGCAAATGATTATTTATTAGTAGGTGAAAATGCTAGCAACAAACTCGTTTAAAACATTATTGGAATTATTAGGTGGAAGATGTAATTTAAAATTAGATGATTTTCCACTTAATCATTTGCGTATAGATAGTCGCAAAGTAGGAAAAAACGATGTGTTTATCGCTATCAAAGGTCATACAGTTGATGGTCAAGCATTTATTCCACAAGCTATTTCAATGGGGGCGGTTGTTATCTTAGTAGAAGCAAGTAGAAAATCAAATGACTTAAAAATCGACTATATTAGGCATGAAAATAAATCGATAATTCCACAAATTAGTGTTTTCCAACTTTCACAGCGTCTATCCTTGATTGCTAATGAGTTTTATCATTCTCCATCAAAAAAATTATCTGTTATTGGTGTGACAGGAACCAATGGGAAAACAACTGTTAGTCAGCTTATTGCCCAATGTTTAACATTATTGAATGAAAAAACAGCATTAATGGGAACTATTGGTAATGGAATTTATAATGAACTTGAGCCATCAGTTAATACAACGTTATCAGCAGTAGATGTGCAAACCTTATTAGCCGAATTTGTAGAGAAACAGGTCAAAGTTGTAACGATGGAAATTTCTTCACATGGGCTTGCCATGGATCGGGTTAAAGGGCTAAATTGTGCTGCTACTGTATTTACAAATTTAAGTCGAGATCATCTTGATTATCACAAAACAATGAATAGATATGCAAAAGCAAAATGGTCGTTATTTAGTCCCGATGAAAAAGAAAAACAAGTTTTAGCTGCGGGTAAATCAATTATTAATTATGATGACAAATATGGTAAAAGATGGATTGAAAAACTTCCACAAGTGACAGCTGTATCATGTCAAACAAAATCATTACGTCGACTCAAGGCGTTAAATATACCTTATGTTGGTGTATCAATGATCGAATATCTTGATAAAGGTGCCCAAATTCATATGGAATCAAGTTGGGGAAATGCCATTATTAATAGCCGATTGCTAGGTGAATTTAATGTTTCTAATTTGTTATTAGCCATAGCTACACTTTTAACATTGAACTATCCATTTTTTGCTGTTGTTAATATGGCTTCTTTTTTGACTCCAATCTGTGGGCGAATGGAGGTTTTACATGTAAAAAATAGCCCAACGGTTATTGTTGATTATGCGCATACTCCAGATGCGTTACAGAAAGCTTTGCAAGCTAGTCGAATTCATTGTAAAGGTTCTTTATGGGTGATTTTTGGATGTGGTGGCGATAGGGATACAGGAAAAAGACCTTTAATGGCTGAAATCGCAGAACAATTTGCCGATAAAATTGTTTTGACTAATGATAATCCACGCACTGAAGATGAAATGAAGATTATTCATGATATTCAACAAGGTTTACATTACACTGATAATGTACACATAATTACCAATAGAGTGCAGGCTATTGCACAAACATTAAAGCAGGCTAAGCCTAATGATGTCATTTTAATTGCAGGTAAAGGGCATGAGGACTATCAAATAATTGGTAATACCAAATATCACTATTCAGATCAAGAAACAGTGAAAAAAATTCTAGGAGTAGAGAATCAATCATGATTCCATTAGAAATTGAGCAAATAAAAAAAATAGTTAATGGTGAATGTTATTACATTCAAGATGAAAGTGCTGTGATTGATACAATTTGCACTGATTCACGAAAAATAATAAAACAATCGCTATTCATCGCACTTGTTGGAAATAATTTTGATGGACATGCTTTTGCTGAACAATCTATTAAAGATGGTGCTATAGCCGTGATCGTCGATCATAAACTTGATAAGCCCATACCACAGATTGTTGTTAAGGATACTCGCTTGGCTTTAGGGGGAATCGCTAATTTTATCCGGCAGCAAAGTACAGCTAAAATTGTTGCGCTTACAGGTTCATCAGGTAAAACGTCAGTTAAAGAAATGACTGCGGCAATATTACAACACTGTGGACAGACCCTTTATACACAAGGTAATTTCAATAATGATATCGGGGTGCCATTAACGATTTTACGCTTAACTAAACAAGACCAGTTTGCAGTTATAGAATTAGGTGCTAATCATATTGGTGAAATTGCCTATACTACGAATTTTGTTAAACCACAAAGTGCTTTAATTAATAATATTGCAGAAGCACATATAGAAGGTTTTGGATCACTTGAAGGTGTAGCAAAAGCTAAAGGCGAAATCTTTCAAGGATTGCTTGATGGTGGTATTGCTATTATTAATTTAGATAGTTGTTCTGATAAATGGTTTACTCAGTTAGTAAACAAAACAGTTTGGACTTTTTCGTTAACGAACCCTTCTGCTCAATTTTATGCTAGTAATATTCAACACGAAAAAAATACAACATTTACATTACATACACCTAAAGGTGAATGTGAGATTATGTTATCGCTAGTTGGGAAACATAATATTTCAAATGCGATCGCGGCATCAGCTTTAGCACTTTCTGTCGGAGCGACTTTGAATCAGATTCAACAAGGCTTAGCCTCTTTAACGCCTGTAAAAGGACGATTATTTCCAATAAAATTAAATCAAACCCAATTAATTTGGGATGATACTTATAATGCTAATGTTGGATCGATGTCAGCGGCTGTCAAAGTCTTGGCAAAACAACCTGGTTATCGGATTTTAGTCGTCGGTGATATGGGAGAGTTAGGACCAGAAGCTGAAAAATATCATTGCCAAATAGGTGAGCTTGCTCATGATGAAAAAATTGATTGTGTAGTAAGTGTAGGCAAATTAAGTCAATTTATTAGCCAGTTTAGTGGCGTGGGTCACCATTTCAATAATAAACAAGATGCAGTGAATTATCTATTAATGCTGTTACGCCAACAACCAAATTTAACAATGTTAGTTAAAGGGTCGCGTAGTGCAAAAATGGAAGAAGTTATCGAAAAAATTCAAATTGAACAACTCAAAATGAGTCAGGATTAAGATTATGTTGCTTTGGATATCGGAATATTTAGTTAAACATTTTACCTTTTTTAATGTTATCTCTTATTTAACAGTAAGAGCTATTTTAGGTTTATTAACCTCGTTAGCAATTTCATTATTTTTGGGACAAAAAGTCATTGACTGGCTACAAAAATTACAAATTGGTCAAGTTATTCGTCATGATGGACCTGAGTCTCATTTAAGTAAAAAAGGGACACCGACCATGGGGGGGACGCTAATTTTAGCCTCAATTTCCTTGTCGGTATTGCTATGGGCAGATTTACGCAATCCTTATGTTTGGGTAACTTTGTTTGTTTTAATTGGTTATGGCATTGTTGGCTTTGCTGATGATTATTTAAAAGTGATTCGTAAAAATAGTGCTGGATTAATTGCTAGATGGAAATACTTTTGGCAATCGGTTATTGCATTAATTGTTGCTTTTGGTCTTTATGTTTATGGTAAAGATAGCACGGTAACAGTACTTGTTGTGCCATTTTTTAAAGATGTGATGCCTCAATTGGGACTATGGTTTATTTTATTAACTTATGTAGTTATTGTTGGGGCTGGTAATGCCGTTAATTTAACAGATGGACTTGATGGATTAGCAATTATGCCAACTGTTTTTGTAGCCGCTGGTTTTACGCTTGTAGCATGGGCTACAGGGAATGTCAATTTTGCTGCGTATTTGAATATTCCTTATATCAAATTCAGCGGAGAGTTGATGATTGTTTGTACTGCAATTATTGGTGCTGGACTTGGTTTTTTATGGTTTAACACATATCCGGCGATGGTTTTTATGGGAGATGTTGGATCGCTAGCTTTAGGTGGCGTGTTTGGAATTATTGCTGTTTTATTACGACAAGAATTTTTATTACTGATTATGGGGGGAATTTTTGTTATTGAAACTTTATCCGTAATTTTACAAGTAGGATCATTTAAATTACGGGGTAAAAGAATTTTCCGTATGGCACCAATTCATCATCACTATGAATTAAAAGGTTGGCCAGAACCGCGTGTTATTGTGCGGTTTTGGATAATTTCATTGATGTTAGTTGTAATAGGTTTATTAACTTTGAAATTACGTTAATAAAAGATATTAGGATCAAATCATGGTTAGCTATCAAGGAAAAAATGTCGTTATTATTGGTTTAGGTGTCACAGGACTTTCTTGTGTAGACTATTTTCTTGCTCAAAATGTTATACCTAAAGTTATTGACACTCGTAAGTCGCCATCAGGGATGGAACAATTAGACAAACGTGTTGCTTGCCATTTAGGGGAATTAAATGTTGATTGGTTGCTTGATGCTGATTTAATAATAGTCAGTCCAGGAATTGCTTTATCAACACCTGAACTACAACAGGCAGCTAAAAAAGGTATTGAAATTATTGGCGATATTGAACTATTTTGCCGTGAATTGAATCAACAAAACAGTAAACAAATTGTAGCCATTACAGGTGCAAATGGTAAAACTACAGTAACAACATTAGTTGGTGAAATTATTAAGTCGGCAGGTATTAAAGTCGCTATTGGTGGTAATATTGGGCAGCCAGCATTATCGTTATTGAATCAACATTACGATGTATATGTTCTTGAACTGTCTAGCTTTCAGCTAGAAACAACTCAGAGTTTAAAAGCTACAGTTGCAACAATCTTAAATATTTCAGAAGATCATATGGATCGTTATCCTCTTGGATTAATGCAATATGTTGAGGCTAAGCAACGTATTTATCATAATGCCAAGTATTGTGTAATTAACCATGATGATAAGTTAACAATTCCGACTGACCAACAAAAAAACTGCGTTTCATTTGGTGTAAATAAAGGGGATTATCATTTGGATTTCCACTTTGAACATTTGATTGCACAAGAGCAGCCAGTAGTAGCGACTAAAATAATGAAACTGGCGGGATGTCATAATTATCTTAATGCGTTAGCTGCTTTAGCTATAGTTGATAAACTGAAAATTTCACGAGAATCAAGTATAGCAACAATTATTTCATTTCATGGTCTAGCACATCGTTTTGAGTTAGTGTTGGAAAAAAATGGTGTGAAGTGGATTAATGATTCCAAAGCAACTAATGTAGGTAGTACAGAAGCAGCATTAAATAGCGTAGTTTGCAAAGGGAAATTATTTTTATTATTAGGTGGGGATGGAAAATCAGCGGATTTTTCGCCATTGATTCCTTTTTTTGAAAACAGAAATCTAGAAATTTTTTGTTTTGGGCGTGATCGTTTTATCCTTGCTAAGCTAGCACCTCATATAACAACTGTAACTGAAACATTGTCAGATGCAATGCAAGTTATTGCTCAAAAAGTTGAACCAAATGATGTGGTTTTGCTTTCTCCAGCATGCGCAAGCTTAGATCAGTTTAAGAATTATATTGAACGCGGAAAACAGTTTGCACAACTTGCTGAACAATATACTCAAAGGAGTACAAAATGACACTCTTTTGGTTAAAAAAACAAGTTAACCCCCACATACCATTTGACAACCAACTACTTTGGACTGTGTTAGGTTTAATGATCTTTGGTTTGATCATGGTGACCTCTTCTTCAATGGCATTTAATGAAAGCGATCCTTTCTTTTATACACAACGAGAACTTATTCAGTTAGGACTATCATTATTTTTAATGTTTATTACGTTTTATATTCCAATGCAACGTTGGCAACAGTTTGCTTCTGTTTTACTTATTATTGCTATTATTATGTTAATCGTTGTGTTAGGTATTGGTTCTTCGATTAATGGAGCATCTCGTTGGATACCTCTAGGAGTATTCAATTTTCAACCTGCAGAACTTTCAAAATTAGCGCTATTTTTATTCTTAGCTGGTTATTTATCACGTAAATCTGAAGAAGTACAAAGCGGCTTTTGGGGTTTTTTTAAACCAATGGTTGTTATGACTATACTTTCCATTTTGTTACTTAAACAACCAGATTTAGGTACTGTTATTGTTTTATTTATGGTCACTATTGGCATTTTATTTATTGCAGGTGCGCAATTGTGGCAATTTATTGCTATTTTGCTAACGGGAGTTGGCGCAGTAATTTGTTTGATTTTGTATGAGTCTTACCGCTTAACACGACTGTTAACCTTTCTTGATCCTTGGCAAGATGCTACAGGTTCAGGTTATCAATTAGTTGCCTCATTAATGGCAATTGGTAATGGAGGCGTTACTGGGCAAGGTATGGGAAATTCTATACTGAAATTAGGTTATTTGCCCGAATGTCATACTGATTTCATTTTCTCAATTATATCAGAAGAGTATGGATATATAGGTGTAGTTGCTTTATTGTCATTACTTTTCTTTCTAACATTTAAGGCGCTTGCAATTGGTTATCGAGCACTGAATGAAAGTTCATTGTTCTCTGGTTATTTAGCTTGTGAAATTGGGATATGGTTTGGTTTTCAAACATTTGTAAATGTGGGTGTTACATCTGGTATGTTGCCTACTAAAGGATTAACACTACCATTTATTAGTTATGGTGGATCAAGTCTTATTGTGATGAGTATTGCAACAGCAATATTACTCCGAATTGATTTTGAATTTAGACAACAACAAGCCCAAGCAAGAATAAGGTTAATAAAATAATGAAAAAATTATTAGTTATGGCAGGAGGAACTGGGGGGCATGTTTTTCCAGGTATTGCTGTGGCGCAATATTTAATGAAGCAAGGCTGGCAGGTAAGATGGTTAGGAACTGCCGATCGAATGGAAGCACACTTAGTTCCTGAAAATGGTATTGATATTGATTTTATCGAAATATCAGGGCTACGAGGCAAAGGTGTTATGGCATTATTAAAAGCACCTTATAAAATTTTAAAAGCAGTTTTACAAGCTAGAAAAATTTTAAAAACTTATCGCCCTGATGTTGTTCTAGGTATGGGAGGATATGTTTCAGGCCCAGGGGGAATAGCAGCAAAAACACTTGGCATACCGGTTGTAGTACATGAACAAAATGGTATAGCAGGTTTAACCAACAAATATCTAGCTAAGATAGCGGTTAAAGTTTTACAAGCATTCCCTACTGCTTTTCCTAAGGCTGAAGTAGTTGGCAATCCTGTTCGTAGTGATCTTTTAACTGTAGCAAAACCTGAAGAAAGATTCAAAGATCGTGATGGGCCAATTAGAGTATTAGTCATGGGAGGCAGCCAAGGAGCTAAAGTTATTAATGATATTGTGCCTAAAGTGATAACAAAATTATCCGATAAATATATAGTATGGCATCAAACAGGTAAAGGAATGTTGAATTCCGTAATTCAGTCATACCAAAATTGCGATATGACCAATAACAAAGTGACTGAATTTATCCAAGATGTTGCAGATGCATACAATTGGGCAGATATTGTAATTTGTCGTAGCGGAGCATTAACCGTCAGTGAAATTGAAATAGTTGGTATTGGTGCTATTTTTATTCCATTTATGCATAAAGATCGTCAGCAATTTTGGAATGCAAAATCACTAGCAGATATAGGTGCTGCTAGTATTATAGAACAACCTGATTTCAGTGTTGAATCGCTATCCAATTTGTTATGTAATTTGAACCGTGACAAATTAATTGAAATGGCAATAAAAGCTAAAAGTTTATCTATTGTGAATTCCACAGAAAAAGTAGCAGAAGCCCTTTATTCGGTGATAAAATAATACTTTTCTGACATAAATTTATGTAATATTTTTGTCAAAATGTTTCAGGTTAGATATATGTTTGAGTCAATGATTCATTTGAGCAATAAGAAATAACGATGATAGATATGCTCAATGATGATATGTACTGTGAACTGTAAAATAATGTAGGAGTTAAATAGTGAATACAAAGGAATTAGCGAAGTTAAGAGCAATTATTCCTGAAATGAAGCGAGTTAAACATATTCACTTTGTGGGTATTGGTGGTGCTGGTATGGGGGGAATTGCTGAAGTTCTCGCTAATGAAGGATACCAAATTAGTGGATCAGATATTGCTGAAAATGCGGTCACTCAACATCTAGAAACATTAGGGGCAAAAATTGTTATTGGCCATGCGGCTGAAAATGTAATTAATTCTAGCGTTGTTGTTATATCCTCAGCTATTTCGCAAGATAACATTGAAGTAATTGCCGCTCGTGCAGCACGTATACCTGTTATTCAACGTGCTGAAATGTTAGCTGAATTAATGCGTTTTCGATATGGTATAGCAATTGCTGGTACTCATGGTAAAACTACAACTACCGCTATGGTTACCTCTATTTATGCTGAGGCGAAACTCGATCCAACTTTTGTTAATGGTGGTTTAGTTAAGGCGGCAGGAACACATGCTCAATTAGGTAGTAGCCGTTATTTTATTGCTGAGGCTGATGAAAGTGATGCTTCATTTCTTCATTTGCAACCGATGGTATCTATTGTAACAAATATAGAGCCTGACCATATGGACACTTATCAAGGTAGTGTTGATAATTTAAAACAAACATTTATTTCATTTTTACATAACCTTCCATTTTATGGTTTAGCTATTATGTGTTACGACGATCCTATTAATCGAGAATTATTACCGATTGTGGGACGTAAAATTATCACTTATGGATTTAGCGAAGAAGCTGATGTTGTCATTAAAAATTATCGTCAAGAACGAGGTGTAAGCTATTACACTGTTTGTCGTCCTGATCGCCAAGATTTGCAGATTGAGTTAAATGCACCTGGTAAACATAATGCTTTAAACTCGGCGGCTGCGATAATTGCAGCAACAGAAGATGGTATTGATGATGAATCAATTATAAATGCATTAGCTAAATTTGCTGGTACTAGTCGACGTTTTGATTTATTAGGTATATTCCCGTATGTTGATGGTGGCGATATAATGATGGTTGATGATTATGGTCATCATCCTAGCGAGGTTAATGCAACAATTCAAGCAGCAAGAAACGGCTGGCCTGAACGAAGATTAGTTATGTTATTCCAACCACATCGATACACGCGTACTCGGGATTTATTTGACGATTTCGCACAAGTGCTTTCTCAAGTCGATGCACTTGTTATGTTAGATGTCTATTCCGCAGGAGAGCAACCTATTGCGGGTGCAGATAGCCGTTCGTTATGCCGTTCTATCCGCAATCGTGGCAAAGTTGACCCAATTTATGTTTCGGATTTAGATTTGCTACCCGAAATAATGCAAGAAGTTTTACAAAGTGGTGATTTATTAATTACACAAGGTGCAGGTAGTGTTGGTCGTATAGCACGCCAATTAGCCAAAACTCAATTATCATCAGAAGAGGTTTTATAAAATGGTAGATAAAGTTGCTGTATTGTATGGTGGTACTTCAGCTGAACGGGAAGTGTCACTTAAGTCAGGTAAGGCTGTACATGCAGGATTATTGGCAAATGGTATCGATGCGCATCTTATTGATACTAAATATCATCCTATTACCAATTTAAAAGAAGAAGGTTATACAAAAGCTTTTATTATTTTACACGGACGTGGTGGGGAAGATGGTATTGTTCAAGCGATTTTGACTTATCAAAATATTCCTTATACAGGCAGTGATGTTTTATCATCAGCCTTAACAATGGATAAACTGAAAACTAAGTTAGTGTGGAAATCACTCAATTTACCTGTTGCTGAATATGTTATGGTTGAAAAATCACAATCAATTGATACTGATACCATAGTTAAACAGCTTGGTTTACCGTTGTTTGTTAAACCAAGTCATGAAGGATCAAGTGTGGGAATGGCTAAAGTTAATGAAGCATCTGAATTGGAAGCAGCTATTAGCGCAGCTTTCAAATATGATAGTGTAGTGATGGTTGAGTCATTTTTAGCTGGCCCAGAATTTACAGTAGCAATTGTTGGCGAAGATGTTTTACCTTCAATCCATATTAAACCCGCAACTAAATTTTATGATTATGATGCGAAATATTTATCTGATACCACTCAGTATTTTTGTCCAAGCGGTTTACCTGATGAACAAGAACAGGAAATTCGTAAATTAGCGTTAGATGCTTATAAAGCAGTAGGATGTCGAGGGTGGGGAAGAGTTGATATCATGTTTAATGCTAATCAAAAACCTTTTTTACTTGAAGTTAATACCGCTCCAGGTATGACAGATCATAGTTTGGTACCAATGGCGGCAAAAGAACATGGATGGTCATTTAATGAGCTTGTTGCTAAAATTTTGAATTTGGCAACTTTATAATTGGCCTTATTTTATGAAACAAGTTCGGCAAGCAGCGCATAGAAGGGACGATAAAAACAAAAGAAAGCTGCTTATTTTTCGTAATACAGAGCAATTAATAGGATTTTTGTTCTTTATTGCGATTATTTGTATTAGTATTTGGGTCGTTCAAAGTTTTAAAAATTGGATGGATGATCCCGAACAAATGGTATTGTCTCAATTAACATTGAGTGGAGAGCATACCTATACAACTGAGGATGATCTTCGGGAAGCTATTTTAGGACTAGGGTTGCCTAATACCTATATAGGACAAGATGTTAATGATATTCAACAAGAAGTAATGCGATTTCCGTGGGTGAAGCAAACCAGTGTACGTAAACAGTGGCCAGATAGGTTAATTGTCTATGTCGAAGAATATAAACCCGTGCTTTATTGGAATGACTTATTTTTACTTGATAAAAGTGGCAATGTATTTAGTGTACCACTTGACCGTATAAGTAACTTAAAACTACCAAAGTTATATGGTCCAGAGGGTAAAGCAAAATCGGCGTTAGAAACTTATTATAAATTAGAGAATCTTTCTAAAAAATTAGCTAATAATCAGTTGGCATTACATATTAAAACAGCAATAACTGATGAACGTAACGCGTGGCAATTGACGGTGAAACAGTGTGTATCAGGTTTTTGCCAAGAAAATCAGGAAATAAAATTACTATTAGGTAGTGAAAATATTGAACAAAGATATCAGCAATTTATCAAGTTATTTCCGGAAATTCAGTCAAGAATGCCAGAAAATGAAAAAATAATGGTCGCTGATTTACGTTATGAAAATGGCATTTCAGTGCAAAGAGAAAAAATGGTGCAGTAAGGAATAAATTAAGGCTGAAGTATGAAAGCAACAGAAAAAAAATTGGTTGTTGGATTAGAGGTTGGTACATCCAAAGTACTTGCTCTTGTTGGTGAAGTTCTTCCCGATGGTGTTGTCAACATCATCGGTGTAGGTCATTGTCCATCAAAAGGGGTTGATAAAGGTGGTGTGAACGATCTTGAGTCTGTCGTAAAATCAATCCAAAGAGCGGTTGACCAAGCTGAATTAATGGCTGATTGTCAAATATCTTCAGTATATTTAAGCCTTTCAGGTAAACATATTCGTTGTCAAAATGAGATAGGCATGGTGCCAATAGAGGATGAAGAAGTAACCGCAGAAGATGTTGACAATGTTGTTCATACAGCAAAATCAGTCAGAATTTTAGATGAGCACCGTATTTTGCATGTCATTGCACAAGAATATTCTATCGATTTGCAAGAAGGTATTAAAAATCCTATTGGCTTATCTGGAGTAAGAATGAAAGCCAAAGTTCACTTAATTACTTGTCATAATGATATGGCTAGAAATATTGTGAAAGCAGTAGAACGTTGTGGTCTGAAAGTGGATCAACTTATTTTTTCTGGATTGGCCTCTAGCTATGCAGTTTTAACGGATGATGAAAAAGAACTTGGTGTTTGCGTAATTGATATGGGTGGCGGTACAATGGATGTAACGGTCTATACGGGAGGTGCGTTACGTCATTCAGTTGTAATCCCTTATGCTGGGAATGTTGTTACTAGCGATATCGCATATGCATTTGGCGCTCCGCCAATGGATGCTGAAAATATTAAGATTCGTTATGGATGCGCTGTAGGTTCATTAATTGGCAAAGATGAAGTTATTGATGTTCCAAGTGTTGGTGGAAGACCCTCTCGTTCATTGCAACGACAAACTCTTGCTGATGTAATTGAACCACGCTATTCAGAACTTCTTTCGTTGGTACAAAAAGAGTTACTTGTATTACAAGAAGAACTTAAAAAACAGAATATCAAATATCAATTAGCAGCAGGTATTGTTTTAACTGGTGGTGCAGCGCAAATAAAAGGAATGGTAGAGTGCGCTGAAAAAGTTTTTCAAAATCAAGTGCGTATTGGTCAGCCATTAAATATATCTGGATTAACCGACTATGTTCAAAAACCTTATTGTTCAACAGCTATAGGGTTATTGCATTATGGAAAACAAAGTTTATTAAATGATGATGGAAAAGATAATAATAAATCATCATTAAAAGGGATAGCTAAACGATTAACCGGATGGTTTAAAAAAGAATTTTAGCTAATATATTTCAAGAACCTCGTGGACATTGTAGATGATTATCTGTACAATGTTCGCAGATCGTAAATTTGGAGATAAGTTATGTTTGAACCTATGGTTGCAGATGATGAACCAGCAGCAGTCATTAAAGTTATTGGTGTAGGTGGTGGCGGCGGTAATGCTGTCGAGCATATGATTGCTGAACATATTGAAGGCGTTGAATTTTTTGCAGCAAATACAGATGCGCAAGCCTTAAAAAGAATTAAGGTAGGTCAAACTATCCAAATCGGGACTAATGTTACTAAAGGGCTTGGTGCAGGTGCTAATCCAGAAGTCGGTAGAAATTCAGCTGAGGAAGATCGAGATGTCATTCGTAGTGCTATCGAAGGAGCCGACATGGTTTTTATCGCAGCAGGAATGGGTGGTGGCACTGGAACGGGTGCAGCTCCTGTTGTTGCAGAAATAGCAAAAGAATTAGGAATTCTAACTGTTGCAGTTGTTACTAAACCTTTTGGTTTTGAAGGTAAAAAGCGTATGGCTTTTGCTGAGCAAGGTATTTCTGAGTTGGCAAAACATGTTGATTCACTAATTACTATTCCGAATGATAAATTATTAAAAGTATTAGGTCGTGGTGTTAAATTACTTGATGCTTTTGCTGCAGCTAATGGTGTTTTAAAAGGTGCAGTACAAGGGATCGCTGAGCTGATTACTAAACCTGGTCTTATCAATGTCGATTTTGCTGATGTTAGAACAGTGATGTCTGAAATGGGATATGCTATGATGGGATCTGGTCGAGCTAGTGGTGATAATCGAGCTGAAGAAGCCGCAGAAATGGCAATTTCTAGCCCATTACTTGAAGATATTGATTTATCTGGCGCTCGAGGCGTATTAGTTAACGTAACATCTGGATTTGATATTGGTTTAGAAGAATTTGAAACAGTCGGTAACACAGTTAAAGCATTTGCTTCTGATAATGCTACGGTTGTTGTTGGTTCAACTTTTGATCCAGATATATCTGATGAAATTCGAGTAACAGTGGTTGCAACGGGTATTGGTATGGATAAACGTCCAGAAGTTAAAATATCTAAATCAGCATCACACAATGATCTATTTAGTCGAAGCAATCCTTTGGGACAACAAGAAGATAAATTAGCTAAGGTTGTTAATGAACCAATAGCTTCTCCTCTTGAAGAACATAAGATTTTAGATATTCCAGCTTTCATACGGAAGCAAGCGAATTAAAGTAAAGTTGAACTTATTTGATTTTTTATTGTCAAAATCGGTAAGAGCAAATAAAAAAGTAGGTGCAAAGTGAAACAAAGAACATTAAAAAAGACTATTCAAGCAACTGGTGTTGGTTTACATACTGGCAAAAAAGTTACTTTGACATTACGTCCTGCGCCTGAAAATACAGGTATAATTTACCGTCGTACTGATTTAAATCCATATGTAGATTTTCCTGTGGATGCGAAGTCTGTGCGTGATACAATGCTTTGTACTTGTTTAATAAATGAAGACAATGTTCGTATTTCTACAGTTGAACATATTAATGCTGCATTAGCAGGGCTTGGTATTGATAATATTATTATTGAAGTTAATGCCCCTGAAATACCAATTATGGATGGTAGTGCAAGTCCGTTTGTTTATTTATTGCTTGATGCTGGTATTGCTGAACAAAATGCACTTAAAAAGTTTTTGTGTGTAAAAGAAACAGTTCGAGTTGAAAATGGTGATAAATGGGCTGAAGTAAGACCTTATAGTGGTTTTAAGCTAGATTTCACTATTGATTTTCAACATCCAGCTATCGACAATAGTTTACAACGTTATCAACTAGATTTTTCGTCTGAATCATTTATTCGTCAAATCAGTCGTGCTAGAACATTTGGCTTTATGCGTGATATTGAAGCATTACAATCTAAAGGCTTATGTCTTGGTGGTAGTTTAGATTGTGCAATTGTTGTTGATGATTATAAAGTGCTTAATGAAGATGGTTTACGTTTTGAAGATGAGTTTGTGCGTCACAAAATGCTTGATACTATCGGTGATTTATATATGAGCGGTCACAATATGATTGGTGAAGTTGTTTGTTATAAATCAGGTCATGCATTGAATAATCGATTATTGCAAGCATTGCTAGCAAAACAAAATGCATGGGAATATATCACATTTACAGAAGAGCAAGTCGTGCCACTTGCATTGGGTACTCAACAGCTTATTTTTGCATAAAATATAAGTAATATTGTTTTATATTATAGACGCTCCTGTTTTTAATAGGAGCGTTTTTATTTTATATTAAAGGGATAATGTATGAATAACAGTCATTTTTTTGCTCATTTATCACGATTAAAACTTATTAATCGTTGGCCTTTAATGCGTAATGTAAGAACTGAAAATGTATCGGAGCATAGTTTACAGGTTGCTTTCGTTGCACATGCCTTAGCAATAATTAAAAACAAGAAATTTAATGGAAATGTTAATCCAGAAAGAATTGCATTGCTGGCAATGTACCACGACGTTTCGGAAGTGATAACTGGCGATCTACCAACACCAACAAAGTATTACAATCCACAAATAACGGTTGAATATAAAAAGATTGAAAAAATAGCACAGCATAAACTTATCAATATGCTTCCTAAAGAGTTACAAGATGATTTTAGAACATTAATTGATGATGATTTTTATGACGAAATCGAGAAAAGTATTGTAAAACAAGCTGATGCATTATGCGCTTACCTTAAAACGATTGAAGAGCTCAGTGCGGGCAATAATGAGTTTAAATTAGCAGAACAACGTTTAAAAAAGACTTTATCTGAACGTAACAGTCCTGAAATGAATTACTTCTTAGATGTTTTTGTTCCAAGCTTTAGTTTATCACTAGATGAAATAACCATGTAAAATTAGTTTATTTATAAGCATCGGTATCAATAACCAAGAAATTGTTTTTGGCGTATTCATTTCTTACTGTTGATTTGCCTGAGCCGACCTGTCCGCCGAGTAAAATTACTTCAGGGTTATTTGAAGGTTTAACAAATCTCAGATATTCATTTTTGATTGCATTCTCGAAAATTCTGTCATGCTTATCTTTGGGAAGAATAAATTTATTAGCCATAAAATAAATAGTCAATCATCTTCTGAAAATACTACATCAGGAAATACTTCATTAAATTTCGGGTGAAAATTACCAGCCGCAATGGCTTTGAGTTCGTCTATATCTGCTGTACTTGGGGGGATAATTCCAACTTCATATAAATCTTGTAGAGCCTTTATATAGAGAGGATAAGCGGCTTGGTCGCCTGTTTCTTTAATTGAGCTGAAGTAGTGGCAAAACTTGATTTTTTCTCGTTTAACCGCCTGTTTTGCTGCGTCAATCCAAGGGTAAACGCTGGGATCAAGTGTTTTCATGATGTTTCCTTATTCATCGTTATAAATCGAGTGCGCCGAAATGGATCATAGACATAAAGAAAAAAGTCAAAATTACCATACCAATGGTGGTGGGCATACTAAAGTAGGCATGGCCTAAAAGGTAGCTACCCACTTAAACATTTTTTATTTCTATTATAGATTATTAATAAAAAATACATACTTTTTCAGAATATTAAATTCTGTGATAATAAAAAGGTTTTTACTCTAGTTATAATAAATGTATTTTATGTCAGATACAAGTTAAATGGCTTTTAAGCTCGTCAATTTCCTCTAACTAATCGAGATATTTTTTAGTGATATACGTGATAACGAAACTAATTCACGATATCACTAATTAAAAAATTACGATTATACTGAATAATAATCACTCGAACCTTTACAGGATCAACAAACTCTCACAATGGTAGAATAATTAATCTTCTTTCCCTCGGATCTTCCGAGACAATCGTTTAAACCCATGAGTAAACTTTTTAATTGCCATTGCAAAAAAAGGAACCTTAATTTTGATATCAAAGCGTTCTTTCAACTCGATTGCGTCATTGGCTTTAGTTAGCCAAATAAATCCTGAGTTCGTTAAATCGATGGCCTTGATTTTTCCTTCAGGCGTTAAGATAAAATTTCCGCCATGAATATCATTAGATACTAAATTATAACTGTGCAGTTTTTCAATACAGTTTTTAACTTGCTCGCCATACTCTTTCATTTCTTCCCACTTTAAAGAGCGCCCTTCGATAAAGTTAAAAATCATATAATGGCGTTTAGTTTTTTGATCGAAAGCAACCAAATACAGTTCATAAGCAATATCGGCATTATCAAGTGATATTTTGGCGAGTTTACGAATTAAATTGAAATAAAAGTCGCCTGTAATTTTGGCGATTAAACGACGCTCTAAACGATGCTCAACACCGCCATCAATTTTAAAAATAAATTTTGATTCATTATGATCGATTAAATAAGTATATCGTTCTAATTTATCGCTAGGATCGAGTAATTCATGATGTCCTTCTTCTGCCAAAAATTGGTCAAAAAGTTCTAAATAATTGATTTCGTCATTTTGCACATAGGCGAACTTCATATCGCCACGTTGAACTTCAATAATTTTTGCAAAGTTATTCAAATTTTATTATCCCAGAATACATCAAAAAAATTGACTTATCTTAAACATTATCTGTGTTAAAGTAAATGAAACAGTAACGTTTAACTAGTAGTACGAATAATATTAATTAAAAAGTGATGAATATTTGCTATGCCATTAAAATGATATTATGGTTAAATAATTGAATTTATATTATTGGTTAGTTATGTCTAATAGCCCATCCGAATGGTTTTTATATATTATTAGAACAGCAAAAAAATCACTCTATACTGGTATTACAACAAATGTGGAAAGAAGGCTTCACCAACATCAAACCAACCAAGGAGCAAAGCATCTAAAAGGGCAAAAAGATTTAACTATTGTGTACCAAATCTATATTGGTGACAGATCGATGGCGCTCAGGCTTGAGTACCGAATAAAACAGCTTTCTAAACAAAAAAAAGAGAAGTTAGTCACAAACCAACCTAATTTAAACGAATTATTAAAACTACTCAATTAATACGCTTTATATTCACATCATTGGCATTAACTGTATTGCAGGAGCTTTAATTGCATCAATTTGCTTATTAAACTCAGTTAATTGTTGACGCCAAAAAACCTCATCAGTAATCCATGGAAAGGCGATAGGAAAAGCAGGATCTTGCCAACGCTCTAAAATCCATGCTAAATGATGAACCATTCTCATCGCTCTTAAAGGTTCGATAAGCTTTAATTGATGATGATCAAAATCACAAAACTCCTGATACATTTCAATCAATAAACCCAACTGTAAACGTTGCTGTTTACGCTCACCATGTAGTAACATCCACAGATCTTGAATTGCAGGGCCATTACGAGAATCATCAAAATCAACAAACATTGCATTATCGCGCCATAAAATATTACCCGCATGGCAATCGGCATGTAATCGAATAGGCTGCCAATCGTTATGCCAATGCTGTTCAACAGTTTTTATTAACTGGGCTAAAATATCTTTAAGGTCAGTTTGAACTTTCTTAGAAATATAAGCGCTAGATAGCAAGATATCTTGTGGCCGATAAAGATACTCTTCTAATCCAATAGTTGGACGATGTAAAAATGTCTGCTTAGCACCAATTTGGTGGATACGACCAAGCAACATACCCACAGATTCCATTTGCTCGATATTATCCATCTCATATTGTCGTCCTCCAACACTAGCAAACAACGTAAACAGATAACCTTGATATTCGTGTAGTGTCGTATTATTAAATGTTAATGGCGTAATAACGGGAGCCTCAGCATCAGCTAATTGCTTAGTAAACTGATGTTCTTCAAGAATTTGCTGGCGATTCCAACGATTTGGTCGATAAAACTTAGCTACATAACGTTTATGATCTTCATCTTGAAATTGATAAACACGATTTTCATAACTATTTAACACAGTCAAACCAGAATCTATACTCAATCCTATTGAAGATAGGCTATCAATAATTAAATCAGGTGATAAAGATTGAAACGAAAATGTTGAACTATTCATTGAATGATCCTTTATTGCAAACTAAACCATTCATCTAATTTTTGTTTTAAAGCTTCAAGTCCAATACGCTTAGGTGATGAAAAAGGAGCAACAGTAATATCTCCTTGAAAAGGTAAAATGGCTTCTTTCACCATATTAACTTGTTTTTTTTGAGCGCCAGAAGCTAATTTATCAGCTTTAGTAAGCAGTAACATAATAGGGATATCAACTGAAACCGCCCACTCAATCATCTGTTGATCTAAATCTTTTAACGGATGTCTAATATCCATCAATACAACCAAACCTTTTAAACTTTCACGTTTTTGCAGATATTCGCCTAATGCTTTTTGCCATTTACGCTTTATCGCCTCTGGCACTTGAGCATAGCCATAACCGGGTAAATCTACTAAACGGCAATTTTCTTCAACTTCGAAAAGATTAATAAGTTGGGTTCGACCTGGCGTTTTACTCGTTCTAGCAAGCCCTTTTTGATTGGTTAATGTATTAAGTGCGCTTGATTTACCAGCGTTAGAACGACCAGCAAAAGCAATTTCAACACCACTATCAACAGGTAGATGAGAAATATCAGGTGCACTCAAAATAAAATGAGTTTTAGCATAATTTAATGGGTGAATATTGGTCATAAATAAGTATCCTTTAAATGCAACGGCATTTAATTGACTAAAATGCCGTTACTGTATAGAAAAACTTAAGAATTGACAACTTTTTCCACAGCTTTCGCAAATCGAGTCATACCTTCTTTAATTTCATCTTCAGAAATAATTAGTGATGGGGTAAAGCGCAAAACATTAGATCCAGCATTTAAAATCATTACTTTAAATTCAGTTGCTACGTTCAAAAAATCACGAGCTTTATTGTGAAATTTGGGTTGTAATTCTACGCCTAACAATAACCCCTTTCCACGATACTCTCGGAATAATTTAAATTTATCATTAATTTTTTCTAATTGCTCAATAAATACAGCACGTCGTTTTTGCACACTTTCAAGTATTTCAGGAGAATTAATAATATCAAAAGCCTCGCAACCCACAGCACAAGCTAAAGGGTTACCACCATAAGTTGTACCATGTACACCGGGATGCATAACTGAAGCAATTTCGTCTGTTGTTAACATAGCACTAATAGGAAATCCACCGCCCAGTGCTTTAGCTGAGGTTAAAATATCTGGCTTTACATCATATTGTTGATAAGTAAATAAACTGCCTGTTCGACCCATTCCACATTGCACTTCATCGAACACCAGTAACGCTTTATATTCATCACATAGCTCACGCAAACCTTGTAAAAATTCGGGTGTGGCTGAAGTTAATCCACCTTCACCTTGCACAGGCTCTAGTACAACCGCACAAGTATGATCATCCATTACGGCTTTAACTGCATCAAGATCATTAAAAGGAACATGAATAATATCAGCTGGTTTTGGACCAAAACCATCCGAATACTTAGCCTGACCACCAACAGAGACGGTAAAAAATGTACGCCCATGAAAAGATTGATAAAAAGCAATAATTTTAGTCTTATAAGGATTGTATTTATGTATTGCGTAATGACGAGCTAATTTAAACGCAGCTTCATTAGCTTCGGCACCAGAATTTGCAAAAAAAACACGTTCAGCAAACGTATTATCGATAAGTTTTTGAGCAAGATTTAAAGCCGGCTCATTAGTAAAAACATTACTTACATGCCATAACTTTTCACTTTGTTCATGTAATGCTTTAACTAATCTTGGATGACAATGCCCAAGCGCATTTACAGCGATGCCACCTGCAAAATCAATATATTCTTCACCATTTTGATCCCAAACACGACTCCCTTTACCCTTTACGGGGATAAATTTTGCTGGTGCATAAATAGGTAAAATAACTTTATCAAAAAGTTCACGTGTGATTTTTGGCTGCATTGTTTAATCCTTATTTATTTTATTAACTAGTTCCTATCATTTTAATCAAACTAATTGCGGTGTAAAGTAAATAATTATTCAAATATTTTAAATTAATATTCACTTATTAAAGGTGAATTCAATTTAAAATTAATATAATAATTTTCTTCTTATCTATAATTATTTTCAGGTATAATTAGCCACTATTCGTTAAGTGTACTTAAAAGAGATAAAAATGAGCCGTGTCGTTTATTGCCATTATTTAAAAAAAGAAGCAGAGGGATTAGATTTTCAACTTTATCCAGGGGAGATTGGAAAACGTATTTTTAACGAAATATCCAAACAGGCATGGCAAGAATGGCTCAAAAAACAAACAATGCTCATTAACGAACATAAACTCAATATGATGAATCTAGAACACCGAAAAAAAATTGAAGCTGAAATGATCAAATTTCTATTTGAAGGCGAAGAAGTTGTTATTGATGGATATAAACCGCAAAATTGAGATGTAAAATGAAAAAAAATAAAAAAATCATCGCGTTAATTATTTCTGTAACTCTTCTAACAGGTTGCCCTAGTACGAATTCAAAAAAAAATGAAAACAATTATGTTAAAGATACTAATGCTTTTAATATCTTAATTAGTCAATATGCTAATAACATTGAAGAAATTTGGGGTCCGAAAGAAGTCCTTATTGCAGGGCCTAAAGATTATGTTCAATATGAAGATAATTTAAAAACGCGTGTCCATATTAACTTTGTTTCTGGTGTGATTACTATTGAAACGATGGCAGAATCACCAATAGAAAACCTAAAAGAAGCGATAGTTTCGACATTACTTATGTCAGAGCCAGTTGACATTATACGACATGACAAAATCAGTCGAGACTTATCTCAAGAACCATTTCTATACAATCAGGTATTAGATCAAGAGCATCAACCGATTCGTTGGAGTGGCAGAGCCAATAGTTTTGCTGATTATCTGCTTAGCAATAATATAAAAACTCGCTGGTCTGGTTCTTATAAAATTACTTATGTTGAAATTAAACTTGTTCCTAACCACATAAATCAACGTGCCAGAAAATTCTTACCAATAGTAGCTGAAGCTTCTAATCGTTATTTTATTGATGAACGCTTGATCTTAGCCATTATGGAAGTTGAATCTGCATTTAACCCATATGCTGTCAGCCGTACTGATGCGCTTGGACTAATGCAAGTACAACAACACACCGCTGGGCGTGATATTTTCAAATTACAAGGCAAATCGGGTGAACCAAGTCGAAAATTCTTACTCGATCCGCGTAATAATGTTGATATAGGTACAGCTTATTTATCTTTATTAAAAACGAAATACTTAGCAGGCATTAATAACCCAATTTCGTTAAGATACGCCGTGATCACATCTTATAATGGAGGAGTAGGAAGTGTGTTGCGTACGTTTTCTAACGATCGCAATGAAGCTATCAACATCATAAACTCAATGACACCACAACAGGTTTATCGAAAACTTGTCACTTCTCACGTTTCGCAAGAGTCACGTAATTATCTAATAAAAGTCAATAGAATCTTAGATAATAAATAAGTTATAAAAAAATAAATATTTCCTCATCATTCATAAGTAATGATGAGGAAATATATCATTTACCAGCTCATAAACGAATGATAAAGCAAAATGGATTTAATGGTTGTTTAAAGATAACACAACATAATCAGTCAACATCTAGCGATTCAGAAGCTAACTAACAAAAGGTAATAAACAAAAGTCTAAGCGATTGTGGGTAAAACACTCTAACAGTTTTTAAAGAATTATTTTAATTAAAAATTTACTTATCTATAAAGTGAATGATTTTCATCTTTACATTTCTTTACAAAAAAATCCGCCAAAAAACTAGCCAACAATTTTTTAAATGGTTATACTTTAACCGCTATAGGAAAGCAAGCTTTTTAAATAATCGGAAAATAATAAAAATTCAAATAAAACAAATAATTACTTGACAGGTAAACCATAATGCATTATCATTTTAGACACCAGACACCAGACACCAGCACTGGCAAACCTATGTCTTAAATTTATTAAATAATCTTATTCGACGTGTTTTTACACTAAGCTCATTTATACCTTCCAAATTATTTCTCAACGAATTATCGAAATTACCGCTCAAATCACCTAAAACAGCTTTGCTAGTATTAGCACTGTTATTATTGTCATAGTCATGGAATGTTCAGGCGAATGGTAAAAAGGCTCGAGCGGGTAATCGTAGTGATGCAATAATAATACCGTCGCCAGTTATCAATTATGCAAGGCCGAATCTACATGTGGGTACGGGCTTGGATCGGCTACACTAAATCATACAACTTTTTTAAGGGGTAAGGTAAACTTATCACAACTAAAAAAGGAACAAATATGAATAAGATTAAACGCAAAAGACGAACATTCACAGATGATTTTAAACAGCAAATGGTCAGTCTTTATCGACATGGTAAATCACGTAGTGAAATCGTTGCCGAATATGATTTGACACCATCAGCATTGGACCGTTGGATAACGCAAGCAAGCCAAAGTGGTTCATTTAAAACAAAAGATAATCGCAGTCCACAAGAACAAGAGTTAATCGCGTTGCGTAAAGAGCTTAAACAACTCCGTATGGAAAACGATATTTTAAAGCAAGCAGCACTGATAATAGGACGAAAATCGCTATCCTAAAAGCAAATCGGCATCGTTATAGCATAACAAAGCTATGTCAATATTTAGTATTATCAAGACATTATGCTTATTATCAGTGTAAATTGAATAGACAAAAATCAGTAGGGCTTTATGCCGATAAAATCGTGACGCTATTTAATCAGAGCTATCATTCTTATGGTACAAGACGAATTCGATTTGATTTACAGAAAGAGAATATTTGGGTGTCACGCCGTTACATTGCTCGGGTGATGAAAGCCTTATTGCTGGTATCAAAATACACCGTTAAACGTTATCAATCTCACACTACGGAAGTGAATGAAACCGCCACAGAAAATCACCTGCAACGACAATTTGATGTAGGTGATAAAAAACAAATTGTTGTTGCGGATTTAACCTATATTCAAGTTAAGCAACGTTGGAACTATTTATGTGTTTTAGTGAACTTATCCGATAGGCAAATTGTCGGTTACCATGTTGGTCAACATAAAACAGCAGAGCTTGTTATGTCGGCATTAAGCCAAATTAAACAACCATTATCAAAATTAGATTTATTTCATTCAGACCGCGGTAAAGAGTTTGATAATCGGTTATTAGAGGCGTGTTTTAAGACATTTAATATCACGCATTCATTAAGCAAGAAAGGGTGTCCATATGACAATGCGGTAGCGGAAGCGACATTTAAAACAATTAAAACGGAATTTGTAAAAGGCCAACGTTTCAACTCAACGGCTGAGTTACAACGCGCTTTTTCGGCTTATGCTTATTGGTATAATCATAAACGATTACATTCTTCGTTAGGCTACTTGCCTCCCGTTGAATTTAAAAAACACTTACCCCTTAATTTTTTTGTTTGAAAATGTGTTGCCATTCCAACATGGGAACCCATTACTTTGGGGGGCATCACTGCGACAGTGACAAATGTTGTAGCTAATGATAAGTGGATCCCTGATGAAGATAAGGGACAAGTTGTCGCTCGTGTTAAGCTAACAGGTCCAGAGGCAAGAAATCAATGGTACAATCCTCATCCTAACCCAATTGCTAAGCCACAGTTACCACAGACGTTTGAGTTAGTGGGTAGAGATATTAATACTGGTGATGAGGTAGTAAAATATGGATTTAAGTTAAAGCAGTGGTTTGTTAACCGAGGAGGTAAATATGATACAGCCCCAGCTCAAACAACATGGTGTAGTCGTTTGGGGTATCGTCTTACGCAGGTAAGAGATTTAACCAATGCAGTCAGAACAGCTAGTTTTCCTATTTCTAGTGCCACGCCGTCGTCATCTGAAAATTATTACCAGCGTCGAATTGGAGCTGGATTTTTCACGGAGTGGGGCTACATGTCCCATTACGCTAATGCGGATTTCGCTTACAGTACTCACTCCCACTATGGTTATTGGACGATCAACGCCATACCTAACCGTCAGTTCTATGTCTACTCGGACACTGGCTACATCAATAGCAATCACATGGGTGCTACCTTCGGGTATTATGCTGTTTGCACCACACCTTAGATTTTAGTGTTTATTTCTTAATCCTTAGGCTCAGGAATAGTTTATGGTGCAAATAAAGGATAATATAACAAAGAACCAAGCCTCTGAGGCGTTAGGTATTGAGCAGGAAAAGCCTGCGAGCTTTGCGCTTTAATGACTGAAAGCCAAAATAGTGCTCTGATCGATACAAATTAAAATCTTGCGCTTTTGTTATTAACTAGCTGTTATTAACAAGTTATTATTAAATAGCTATTATTAAATAACAAAAGCGCTTTTCTTAAAAAGCAGAATCCAGTGTAATAAAAAAACTATTCTATAAGTGTTTGATTTCATTTAAAATAAAAAATTAAATAAAATCAATAGTCTACCTGAACGATTTTAGAGCAAAAAATACGCTTATAGCACGGCAAAGTTAATATGGCTAATTTTAATCACGTCCGATAGGTTGATTCTAAATAAGATTAGCTCCCCACTAGGTATAAATCTTCCTAAAAATTTTAATTCACTATTTTTACTATAAGTAACCTCTTTAATAATGAGGGATTTTTGTGGTTTTAAAGTTTTTTAATAAAAAAAACGTGATCTGCTTCAAATTTTGAGTATACTATGCGTCTCATAAAACCCTAGTTTTTTTGAGGATGTTAGTTTGAGTACCAATAAACTTGTGGATTCATATTCTCCCGCACAAATGACCCAAATTGCTGAAGATCTTGGCAATTACAAAGTAAACAAACACCCATGTAGTACGATTTTATCCGCAATGCTTGCTGGTGTTTATATCTCTATCGCTTTTGTATTTTATATTACCGTAACAACCGGAACAGCAACCGTTGCTTTTGGTTTGGCAAAATTAGTCGGCGGTATTTGTTTCTCTTTAGGACTTATGCTTGTTGTTTGTTGTGGTTCTGACTTATTTACTTCAACCGTATTGACCATTTTACCTAAAATGACCCATAAAATTGGCTGGACTAAAATGATTCGTAATTGGATTTTGGTCTATGTTGGTAACTTTATTGGTGCTATACTGTTTGTTACAGTTATTTGGTTTTCAGGCCAGTATATGGTAGCCAATGGTTTGTGGGGACTAAATATTTTACAAACCGCTGATCATAAATTACATCACACCTTTATTGAGGCAGTATGTCTTGGCTTTCTAGCTAATCTAATGGTCTGTTTGGCCGCCTGGTTGAGTTACGCTGGTCGTAGCTTACTTGATAAAATGCTAATTATGGTTTTACCTGTTGCAATGTTTGTCGCCAGCGGTTTTGAGCATAGTATTGCAAATATGTTTATGATTCCTATGGGTATTGTGATTAAGAACTTTGCGTCCCCTGAGTTTTGGCAAGCAGTTGGTGTGTCGGCAGATGCATTTAAAGAGTTAACTGTATCGCATTTTGTATTTAAAAATTTAATTCCAGTTACAATTGGGAATATTTTAGGTGGTTTAGCTGTAGCACTACCTTATTGGGCTTTATATTTACGTAAGCCACATTGATTTTATAATATTTACCCTCATATGTAATAGGGTAAATAGTTATTTTTGTAAACCTGAGGTGAAAATTATGAGTAATTTAAACGAAGTACAAGCAGCAGCTTGGAAAGGATTTAAAGATGGTGATTGGCAAAATAATGTTAATGTCCGCGATTTTATTCAAAAAAACTACACGCCATATGAGGGCGATGAGTCTTTCTTAGCTGGCGCAACTGAAGCCACAACTAAGTTATGGGATAAAGTAATGGAAGGCATTAAAATTGAAAATGCTACCCATGCCCCTGTGGATTTTGATACAAGTGTTATTTCGACAATTACTGCTCATGATGCAGGTTATATTGAAAAAGATTTAGAAAAAATTGTTGGCTTACAAACTGAAAAACCATTAAAACGTGCAATTATTCCGTTTGGTGGTATCAAAATGATCGAGAATTCTTGTAAAGCTTATAACAGAACGCTTGATCCTTTAGTCAAAAAAATCTTCACTGAATATCGTAAAACTCATAACCAAGGTGTTTTCGATATTTATACTCCAGATATTCTTCGTTGTCGTAAATCAGGTGTTATTACAGGTCTTCCTGATGCTTATGGCCGTGGTCGTATTATTGGTGACTACCGTCGTGTTGCGCTCTACGGTATCGACTACTTAATGCAAGATAAATTTGCACAATTCAATTCACTACAAGCTGATTTCGAAAACGGTGTTGATCTTCCAATGATTATGCAACGTCGTGAAGAAATTGCTGAACAGCATCGTGCACTTGGCCAAATTAAAGAAATGGCAGCTAAATACGGCTTCGATATTTCTGCCCCAGCAAAAACTGCACAAGAAGCAGTTCAATGGACATATTTTGGTTATTTAGCTGCGGTTAAATCACAAAATGGTGCTGCAATGTCATTAGGTCGTACTTCGACTTTCTTTGATATTTACTTCCAACGCGATCTTGAAGCTGGTTTAATTACAGAAAAAGATGCTCAAGAAATTGTTGACCATTTTGTTATGAAGTTACGTATGGTTCGTTTCTTACGTACGCCAGAATATGATGAATTATTCTCTGGTGACCCAATTTGGGCAACTGAATCTATCGCTGGTATGGGTGTTGACGGTCGTACATTAGTTACTAAGACTTCTTTCCGTTTCTTAAATACTTTATATACAATGGGTCCATCTCCAGAACCTAATATGACAATCCTTTGGTCTGAAAAATTACCAAGTGGATTTAAAGAGTTCGCATCAAAAGTATCTATCGATACATCATCATTACAATATGAAAATGATGATTTAATGCGTCCTGACTTTAACAATGATGACTATGCTATTGCATGTTGTGTAAGCCCAATGATTGTTGGTAAACAAATGCAATTCTTTGGTGCGCGTGCAAACCTTGCTAAAACTCTACTATACGCAATCAACGGCGGTGTGGATGAAAAATTAAAAATGCAAGTTGGTCCTAAAGAGACTCCAATCACTGATGAATATTTAGATTTTGATACAGTGTTTGCTCGTTTAGACCACTTTATGGATTGGTTAGCAAAACAATACGTAACTGCATTAAATGCTATTCACTATATGCACGATAAATACAGCTATGAAGCATCATTAATGGCGCTTCATGATCGTGATGTTATTCGTACTATGGCATGTGGTATTGCTGGTCTTTCAGTTGCAGCTGACTCTCTTTCTGCGATTAAGTATGCAAAAGTAAAAGCAATTCGTGATGAAGATGGTTTAGCTACTGACTTTGAAATTGAAGGTGAATATCCACAATTTGGTAATAACGATCCACGAGTTGATGATATCGCTGTTGATTTAGTTGAACGTTTTATGAAGAAAATTCAAAAACTTAAAACTTATCGTAATGCAACACCTACACAATCTGTATTAACCATTACATCAAACGTTGTTTATGGTAAGAAAACAGGTAATACTCCAGACGGACGTCGTGCTGGTGCGCCATTTGGACCAGGTGCTAACCCAATGCACGGTCGTGACCAAAAAGGTGCGGTAGCTTCATTAACATCTGTTGCTAAACTTCCATTTGCTTATGCTAAAGATGGTATTTCTTATACTTTCTCTATCGTTCCAAATGCATTAGGTAAAGATGATGATGTGCGTAAACGCAACTTAGCTGGTTTAATGGATGGTTATTTCCATCACGAAGCTACAGTAGAAGGTGGTCAACATCTAAATGTTAATGTATTAAATCGTGATACATTATTAGATGCGATGGAACATCCTGAAAAATATCCACAATTAACTATTCGTGTTTCTGGATATGCAGTGCGTTTCAACTCATTAACTAAAGAACAACAAAATGACGTAATTAACCGTACATTTACACAAAAAATGTAATTTAGTTAATTGTTAACTTAATCGAAATAGCGTCTTTAAAGGCGCTATTTTTTTATCAGTGCAAATATTATTTTTGCCATCTTTAAATTAAATATTAATACGATGATAATAATTTAATATTGTTGATATTTATCCAGTATAATTAATCAAAATATAATTCGTGACGATTAATACTATTGGTTTAAGTTTGACGGTAGTGGAGTTAAAATTATTAAAAAGTCATATGAGCAATGATTCGAGATTATCTATGGAACAACAAAATATTATTATGACAACTAATTCGCCTATTAAAGGCCGTATCCACTCTTTTGAATCCTTTGGTACTGTTGATGGTCCAGGGATTCGTTTTATTGTTTTTTTTCAAGGTTGCTTAATGCGTTGCTTGTATTGCCATAATCGTGATACATGGGATTTAAAAGCTGGCCGAGAGGTCACCGTTGATGAGCTTATGAAAGAAATTGTTTCTTACAAAAGTTTTATTATGCCTAATGGTGGTGGTGTGACAGCTTCGGGCGGTGAGGCTACGTTACAAGCTGAGTTTGTTACTCAATGGTTTAGAGCTTGTCATCAAGAAGGCATTAGTACTTGTTTGGATACTAATGGTTATGCAAGGCAGCTCGACCATGTTGTTGATGAACTTTTAGAAGTAACAGATTTGGTCATGCTTGATTTAAAGCAAGTTAATGATGAAATTCATCAAAAATTAGTTGGAGTGCCAAATAAACGAGTTCTTGAATTTGCTAAATATTTGCAAAAAATTAATAAGCGAACTTGGATACGTTATGTTGTTGTTCCTGGGTGGACTGATGATGATAATTCAGCACATCTGCTTGGTAAATTTATTGAGGGAATGGATAATATTGAGCGTGTAGAATTACTTGCTTATCATAAACTAGGTGCTTATAAATGGGATACGATTGGTGATAAATATAAGTTGGAAGGCGTTGAGGCTCCACCAAGAGAAACCCTTGATAGGATCCAAGGTATTTTAGAAAGCTATGGTCATTATGTTACATTTAGTAAATAGTTGATAGATTGTTTGATAAGAGGCGCATTCAATTGTGCCTCTTTTGTATCTATTGTAATCTTTTTCGTTTTATTGCACGTATAACAAAAATCCCACCCTCAAAAGCTAGAATGCAGACAGATAACCAAATAAATCCATATGATACAATATGTTCCGATGAAACTTTCTCATGCAAAAACAGTATAGAAATAACTGTTAGTAGTACTGGCTCTACATATCCTAATAAACCAAATAATCCCATGGGCAGTAAGCGACTTGCAACAAAATAGATTGCAAAAGCAATAGCCGTGATGATCCCCAAGGTTGGTATGTAAATCGGGAAATGAGAAAGATCACTAATAATTTTGTCTAAACGATAATTTAAGGCACAATATATAAGGCACCCTAGGAAGATAAAGAAAAAGTCAGAAAAGGTGCCCACAATGCCATCTATTCGCAATTTGCGCCTTGTCATAAAGTAGATTGGATACCCCAAAGCAATAACAGCGGTTTCCCATGAGAAAGCACCAGTGATGTAAATTTCAATGGCAACGCCTAATACTGCAAGTGCAACAGCTATTTTTTGCAAGAAGCTGAGTTTTTCTTTATAAAAGATTTGTCCAGAAATCACCATTGCTAGTGGCAATAAAAAATAACCTAGCGATGCCGATAATCCATGTCCGTTAAGTGGTGCCCAAATAAAAATCATCATCTGTATTGTGAGCAAAACAGAAGAAAATAATAACCCTAATAAAAAAAGTGGTTGTTGTTTTATTCGTCTAAAAAGTGCAGTTATAACTGACCACTGTTTTCCAGCAATGATTAATATAACTATTGCAGGAAATGAAGTTAGTAATCGCCAACAAAAAATATCAACAACAGATAAGGAGTGTAACAAAACTGGGTAGTAATACAGTAACCCAAATAGACATGATGCCAGTATTGAAAGCGCTACACCTTTTATCATTTTTTTCACCTTTATTAATAAAAAAATAGCGCTAATAGATAGCGCTATTCTCTGCAAGAGAATGGGGAGTTATTTAATAAACTCAATACCATTCATATAAGGTACTAAAACGGATGGAACCTTAATTGAACCATCTGCTTGTTGATAGTTTTCCATAATAGCAACAAGGGTACGTCCAACAGCTAGACCAGAACCATTTAGTGTGTGTACTAAATATGTTTTATTATCAGCTTTATTACGATAACGAGCTTGCATACGGCGAGCTTGGAAATCCCACATATTTGAGCAAGAAGAAATTTCTCGGTAAGTATTTTGAGCTGGTACCCACACTTCAAGATCATAGGTTTTACAAGAACCAAAGCCCATATCGCCAGTACATAACGCAATTTTTCGATATGGTAATTCAAGTAATTGCAATACTTTTTCTGCGTGAGCGGTTAACTCTTCTAATGCTTCCATAGATTCTTCAGGCTTAACAATTTGAACTAATTCTACTTTATCAAATTGATGCATACGAATTAAGCCACGAGTGTCTTTACCATAAGAGCCAGCCTCAGAGCGGAAGCAAGGGGTGTGTGCTGTCATTTTTAATGGTAATACACTTTCATCAAGGATTTCATCGCGCACAAGATTAGTTACAGGCACTTCGGCAGTTGGAATTAATGCATAATTACTGCTTTCAGCTTCTTCATCAAGCGGTTTAGTATGAAATAAGTCACCTGCAAACTTTGGCAATTGTCCTGTTCCAAAAAGTGTTGCTTGATTGACTAAATACGGTACATAAATTTCGGCATAACCATGCTGTTCTGTATGTAAATCTAACATGAATTGAGTAATAGCACGATGTAAGCGTGCGATTTGTGATTTCATAACCACAAAACGTGCACCTGTGAGTTTTACCCCTGCTGCAAAGTCAAGATCACCAAAGCGTTCTCCTAATGCAACATGATCTTGAATTGGGAAATCAAATTTTCTTGGTGTGCCAAAGCGTGAAATTTCAACATTATCATTTTCATCTTTTCCATCAGGAACAGAGTCATCAGGAATATTTGGGATAGTGGAAGCGATATCTTTAATTTTGCTTAGTAGGATATCAAGCTCTGCTTTAGCGCTATTGAGTTTTTCACCAAGTTTATTGACTTCTTCACGGACAGCTGTAATATCTTCGCCTCGTGCTTTTGCTTCACCAATTGCTTTTGAACGAGCATTACGTTCGGCTTGTAAGTTCTCGGTTTCAACTTGTAATACTTTGCGTTTTTCTTCTAAGTGACGAATCGTATCAATATCTAATTTAAATCCTCGACGTGCTAATTTATTAGCGACAAGATCCAATTCATTTCGGAGTAAATTTGGGTCCAACATAAATAGTGTCCATTATTAACTAGGGAATATCTTTCTACTTTATCGTTATTCTATTATAGAAAACAGAACATATAAATTAAAAAGTAGATTAATTTACCGATATTAAAATTTGTTAGCTTAGTATACTAGAATTATATTGGGATTCAACCGAAATGGCGACCAGAAGAACTTTAGGGAACTAGTAAAATATTATTTATTCAAATAGATAGACGATAAGCTGTTTTTTGATATATTAATCATATACAAATAAATATTTTTCATAATATCGGCTAGAGGGCTGTTTATCTTTGAATAAAAAGAAAATAAAAAGCATAAAGATGTTGTTATAATATAATTTCGAATTACTTAATATCGATATAATCATCAGATTATTTGATTATTTAGGATGATAATAGTAAGCACAGTGAATTAATCTCACAATATACATATACAGCTCATGGTAATTGAAATAGATTGAATAGGCTGTAGCTATTTTGTCCACGTTTTTGTTCTGATTTCTTCTTGAAGCTGTAATTTTGCAAACATCCGTTTAGGCTTGAGATTTTTCGCTTCTAACTCTTTTAAACATCTGATATCCGAAATTTCTAGATCATCGTATTTTTCCTCCATTTATAAAAAGTTGAATATCCCATATCTTATTTGAGGCAAAGCGCTTTAATTGAGAAACGTGCTTTAACTTTTTTAATATCGGTACGATTTGGTGCTTATCATCTTTTTCATATTCAAATTCTCTTTTACTTTTGTCATAGACAATTTTCTACTTTTTAGGGGATAGTTATGATAAAGGGGGGAGCTTTTAGTTCCCCTTTTTATTCGTTTTATTGTATTTTAGTTTTTTGGGTTGATGTTGATGTAAGTAGGTTTCCTAAAAAAACTAATAAATATCAATAATAAAGTCAATATCTTGTTGTTCTTGTAATTTCACCCTTAACAATTCTTTAAGTTCTTTTATTAAGCTATTTAGTTCAAATATTTCTTTTTTTGTGAGTAGCCCTGTTTTTGATTTTAATTCTTTAATTCTTAGAATTTTTTGCTTTATATTTTTGCACATTATTTACACTCCTTTCATTATTTAAATTTACTATAACTTATTACTTTTTAAAAATATTTGAAAGATTTCAACGATCAGTAACATCAATTTATATAGGTTTTAGCTATCGTGCGCTATTTAATCGATCTGTAAAACCGATCATAATATACTACCAATCAAAATTTATTTAAAGAATAAGAAAAAGATAAGTTATGTTTTGGTAAAAATGTAGTAGATGATATCGTCGATTTTTATCAAAAAAATCAAATTGAATATAAAGAATTATGGAAAGTATTAATCAAATTTTTAATATTTCAGTATCGGATTGTAATGATTCTGTAAATTGATAGCTTGATTATAAATGGATAAATAGACGTGTTTATCGAGTATATTGTGAGTTAAGGCTTAACCTCAGAATAAAACATAGAAGCGTATTTCATTTCGAACACCAGAAAAGTTATCATATTTCTAATAAAAAAGGTGAATGTTGGTTAATGGTTTTTATGAGTGATAGTAGCTGTAATCAACGTCGCTTTAGGACATTCAATGTCATCGATGGCTTTAATCGTGAGGCGTTAGAGATTGATATTGCAGTAAGCTTACCAGCGGGAAGAATTACCTGTGGATCGGCTACACTAATTCATACAACTTTTTTAAGGGGTAAGGTAAACTTATCACAACTAAAAAAGGAACAAATATGAATAAGATTAAACGCAAAAGACGAACATTCACAGATGATTTTAAACAGCAAATGGTCAGTCTTTATCGACATGGTAAATCACGTAGTGAAATCGTTGCCGAATATGATTTGACACCATCAGCATTGGACCGTTGGATAACGCAATCAAGCCAAAGTGGCTCATTTAAAACAAAAGATAATCGCAGTCCACAAGAACAAGAGTTAATCGCATTGCGTAAAGAGCTTAAACAACTCCGTATGGAAAACGATATTTTAAAGCAAGCAGCACTGATAATAGGACGAAAATCGCTATCCTAAAAGCAAATCGGCATCGTTATAGCATAACAAAGCTATGTCAATATTTAGGATTATCAAGACATTATGCTTATTATCAGTGTAAATTGAATAGACAAAAATCAGTAGGGCTTTATGCCGATAAAATCGTGACGCTATTTAATCAGAGCTATCAGTCTTATGGTACAAGACGAATTCGATTTGATTTACAGAAAGAGAATATTTGGGTGTCACGCCGTTACATTGCTCGGGTGATGAAAGCCTTATTGCTGGTATCAAAATACACCGTTAAACGTTATCAATCTCACACTACGGAGGTGAATGAAACCGCCACAGAAAATCACCTGCAACGACAATTTGATGTAGGTGATAAAAA
>NZ_LZHB01000019.1:0-668 GCF_001690345.1 Gilliamella sp. Gris3-2 | reverse complement strand
TTTAATCATCATATCAAGCCTTTTAAATTTTATTTATATTATTAATCATGATAATTAATTTATATGAAACAAGTAAATTGCTAGAATAATAACTAATAATCAAATGTTTTCAAATTAAATTAAATTAAATAGAAATATAAGTAGGTATAAATATGGAAGAATCTTTTAAACCCCGTAGTTTATCGATTAGTGAATTATTTGGTGATACAAAAAATCTTTATAAAATACCAAAGTATCAAAGACCTTATAAATGGGAAAGTGAACAAGTTGAACAGTTATGGGACGATATTTTAGAATCATATGAAAATGACGTACCAAATTACTTTCTTGGCTCTGTTATTACAGCAAATTCTTATGATGAACCTAATTCCCCTTATATTGATGTTGTCGATGGACAACAAAGATTAACAACGTTAATGATACTATTTTGCGTTATACGTGATTATTTTCCGAATCTTAATCTACATGATAATTTAAATCCCCTTTCTGTAAACATTGATATTATCCGTTCTGCAATAATCTTTAATAGCCGAGCTTCACGTTTAAGATTACACACTCATAGCTCTCATCAATCTGATTTTGAAGCGTATATTTTAAACGAGGGAGCAACAAAAATATTGCCGCCTCCATATAAATATCAAATTAAAAATGATCAAGAACCCAAATTT
>NZ_LZHB01000018.1:0-1558 GCF_001690345.1 Gilliamella sp. Gris3-2 | reverse complement strand
ACCCATGGCAACACAACCATCCTCTAAAATGCTCTAAATTCACATTTACTAAATTTTAATCTGCTAAATTTCAATTTACTGCTTCCTTCAAAATATCAGCATACTTTTTAATCGAATTTCAACATTATCACAGTTCAATTATTAATCAAATTATAATGATAATTTAATCAGTTTGTCTCCTGATAATGAATACTTATAATCTATTTTGGGTTATTTACAAACCAACTATCTTATTTATAATTCTGTTTATCTGCATTTATATTTTATATAACAGAGCCCAAATTTATTTAACACAATTTAATTAAGGAGTGACTGATGCCATTTGTCAATGCCTATGTGTCGGAAGAAGATGCCAAAAAATATGATTTAGATAATTTATGGAATAAGTACCGCAGCATTGGTACCAAAATGCCTGAACTATTGAACAGTTTTGATGTTCACCAACACGCTTGGTGTGTGGATAAGGAACGAGGGTATTGGTTGTTTTACTGTAATTATGTAATGACTTATGATACTCCTTCTGGTCTACCTCAACCAACTTCTAAAAAAATATTTATCCTGCATGTTAATGGTCAGAATATTGAGTTTATTTTGGAAGCAGTCCTTGGAAATCTAGCGATTTGCAAGCGATCGGTTTGGAATATGCTAACTCCTTTCCTGTAAAAATTGCTTGGAATATTGTGTCAATGAATCCCAGTTGTTTATCGACTATGTCGAAGGCGGATTTATTAATCGTTTTAAAAGAGGCGTTAACTGTCTTTAAATGTAGTGGAATTAGAAATTTAGAATTTAATGATAAGGCACTGATTAGATGTAATTTTTAGTATTTTGTAAGCTAACAACATAATCAATTATTATACTGGAGGAATAGACCAATATGGTGGGATTGACTAAAGAGGAAGCGGAAAAACGATTATTTAAGGTCAAGGATGCCAATGGATTACGTGATTTAATACAACAATTAGATATAAATACCCATGGCAACACAACCATCCTCTAAAATGCTCTAAATTCACATTTACTAAATTTTAATCTGCTAAATTTCAATTTACTGCTTCCTTCAAAATATCAGCATACTTTTTAATCGAATTTCAACATTATCACAGTTCAATTATTAATCAAATTATAATGATAATTTAATCAGTTTGTCTCCTGATAATGAATACTTATAATCTATTTTGGGTTATTTACAAACCAATTATCTTATTTATAATTTTGTTTATCTGCATTTATATTTTATATAACAGAGCCCAAATTTATTTAACACAATTAAATTAAGGAGTGACTGATGTCATTTGTCAATGCCTATGTGTCGGAAGAAGATGCTAAAAAATATGATTTAGATAATTTATGGAATAAGTACCGCCGCTTTGGTACCAAAATGCCTGAACTATTGAAGAGTTTTGATGTTCATCAACACGCTTGGTGTGTGGATAAGGAACGAGGGTATTGGTTATTTAACTGTGACTATGTGCTGAATTATGATACTCCGTCTGGTTTACCCGCAGCAACTAATAAGGAGGTATATATCCTGCATGTTAATGGCCAGAATATTGAG
>NZ_LZHB01000017.1:0-80372 GCF_001690345.1 Gilliamella sp. Gris3-2 | reverse complement strand
CAAGACGAATTCGATTTGATTTACAGAAAGAGAATATTTGGGTGTCACGCCGTTACATTGCTCGGGTGATGAAAGCCTTATTGCTGGTATCAAAATACACCGTTAAACGTTATCAATCTCACACTACGGAAGTGAATGAAACCGCCACAGAAAATCACCTGCAACGACAATTTGATGTAGGTGATAAAAAACAAATTGTTGTTGCGGATTTAACCTATATTCAAGTTAAGCAACGTTGGAACTATTTATGTGTTTTAGTGAACTTATCCGATAGGCAAATTGTCGGTTATCATGTTGGTCAACATAAAACAGCAGAACTTGTTATGTCGGCATTAAGTCAAATTAAACTGCCATTATCAAAATTGGATTTATTTCATTCAGACCGCGGTAAAGAGTTTGATAATCGGTTATTAGCGGATTGTTTTAAGACATTTAATATCACGCATTCATTAAGCAAGAAAGGGTGTCCATATGACAATGCGGTAGCGGAAGCGACATTTAAAACAATTAAAACGGAATTTGTAAAAGGCCAACGTTTCAACTCAACAGCTGAGTTACAACGCGCTTTTTCGGCTTATGCTTATTGGTATAATCATAAACGATTACATTCTTCGTTAGGCTACTTGCCTCCCGTTGAATTTAAAAAACACTTACCCCTTAATTTTTTTGTTTGAAAATGTGTTGCCATTCCAACCTTTATCCTGGTGGCGAACAAGCACTAAAGATTATATTAAAAGGCCCTTCCATAAATTCAAGTAATAAGGCTTTTTCCCCTTCGTTATTTAAGCTTTACTCTGATGTAAATCATACAAAATTACTGTATAGCTTTAAGATAGAACGTTGGTATATCTCTCAACCAGGAATCACAGTAAGATATGGATATGCGGATGCTCAAAACTTTTGTCGTAATTTAGGTAATGGTTATCGAATTCCCGATATAAATGACTACACCAATGGGAATGGAGCTGGTTGGACAGAAGGTTTATCTGGAAGAAGTATTAATAACTGTCAACGAAAAGTCAGTTATAAAGATATTAGCGGTAAATGGGTTGGCGGACTATTTAACGAGTGGGGTTTTACTGCCAATACTATGAATAATTTCTATGAAGGTAGTGATTGGAATCTCAGTATTGGTAACAACTGGGCTAATGATACAGGATATTGGGCTAATTCATATAATGGCAGTCTATATGGTGTTTATTCAGCCGATGGGGGAATTTTTCTGCAGAGTACAGCTAATAGTCACTTTATGGCTTGTGTTACCCCTTAATTCTATATGTGCTTTTCTTGTTAAAGGCGATATTGCCTTACTGCAATGATTAGAACGCACCTATCTGTAGACCTTTAATATGAAGTCTAGATCAAATTTGCGCTTTTGTTGTTAAACAGCAAAAGCGCTTTTTTCTCAAAATTAGTTGAAAAAATATTGTTTTTATTATGTTTTTTAAGAAACCTTTTCTTTCAAAACATCTTACCTTTACAACAACCGCTTAATAATCCTATCCACTTTAATGCGGCTCAGTCGCTTTATCAACTTATGAACTTGACTTGGATAAAATTGACTCGCTTGGATTTGTTGAAAATGTGTGATCAATGTGGTTTTTTGACGAATAGTGTCAAGTTCTTGGTTAAATTTATGGCTTAATTCTTGCTTTGGATCATGTATTAATATGCCATTTTCCAGATCAAGTCGCCAAGCGCGTGGATTTAGGTTGTTGCCTGTTATAAGTACCCAAGTATTGTCCACCCAGATACCTTTAAGATGATAGGTTTGCTCTCCATCCTTCCACAGACGTATGATAAGTTGCTCTTTGTCAATAAAAGATTGTAGGCGCTCAATAAAGCTTCTTAAATTGATTTCGTATAAGTAGGGTAATCCACCCGATATGTTAAAAGGTTGGTCTGGTGGAATATAAAAATCATTTGCTTCTTTATCACCAATAATCAGTTCAACTTGGCGACCTTTACGAAGCAAGCGAATGATATCGCGAACTAGGATGTTAGGCAAATTAAAGTACGGCGTGCAAAATATGATTTTTTGTTCGGCTACGTTGATTAAATGATGGATGATTTTGTTGAGCGAGTTATTGCGACCAAGCCCCATTATTGGTGCAACCGATAAGGTGTTGTTGTCGGTATTGCTGTTATATTGGTAGTTGGTATTCATTAAGTGTTGGCGTAGCTCTTTAATTTCAGACTTAATTTGTTTGCGGGTTTTATGGGTGCCAGTATTAAGTAGTTGCAACGCTTGATATGGTAAAAAGTGGTCGTGAATAAACTGCACCATGCTGTCTGCTAATAGTGGGTTAGTAATAAAGTGATAACGGTCGTAACGGTATTTTTCACGCTTGTGTAGGTATACGTTATTAATGCTAGCTCCACTGTAAATGACAGTATTATCAATAATAAAACCTTTTAAATGCAGTACGCCTAGTACTTCACGACGATTGACAGGTACACCATAAATAGGAATGTCAATATCTGGATATTGCTGTTTTAGTTGGTAATAATAATTTGCGTTGGTATGTGCTTTGTCTTCGCCAATTCTTCCGCGCTGTGCACGGTGCCAGTCAACAAATATTTTGATATCTAAATTAGGGCGTTGCCGTTTGATTTGGTACAGTTCATTAAGAATTTCTTGACCAGCCTCATCTTGCTCTAGATAGAGCGCAACTATATAAATTCGGTGCTGGGCTCTTTTTATACTTTCAATTAAAGCCAGTCGATATGCTTTTGGAGTATAGTAGATATGATATTGCTTGGCATCTTGCTGAATTTTACCTAATTCGTCAAGATGCTTTTGGTGATTGTATTTTATAAATGGTATTCGCATGATTTTTTGTCATTATAACTGTCAAGTTACTTTAGAAACTTGTTTTCTAATATAAGCTAAGCCAGTAAAAATAACACTCCTTTTAATTTGTATGCATTTTAGCTCAGTTGCTTTAAGTCATGTAGCGTATTTAGCAACTTGTTTATGCTCTTATGCTTCTTACTGGGTGATAATAAATTGTTTAAGATTGTTCATCAACCCAAGTTTGAATTATTTTGTAAGTTAAAGCTAGTACGACAGGACCAATAAATAATCCCATTATGCCAAAGCCAAGTAAGCCACCAATCACACCAAATAATATAAGTAAAAACGGTAAATTGGCACCTTTTTTTATTAAGTAAGCTCGCATTACGCTATCTAAGGTGGTTAAGATAATTGCCACAACAATTAATACGATACCAGCTATGGTGTTGCCCGCCCAAAATTGCCAAAAAATGCACCCAAGCATTACAATCACAGGACCAATTTGTGCGACACAACAAATAAATAAAATTAGAGTGAGTATACCTGGTAACGGCATGTCGGTTAATATAAAACTTAATCCACCAATTAAGGCTAAGGTAATGGCAGTAACCACAACACCAAGAGCAACAGCTCGAATGGATTGTCCTGCTAATGTGACAGTGATTTCGCCATATTGTTTTGATAATCGGTTGGCTAGTAGGTAAACGTATTTGGTGATACTTTCGCCTTTTAAAAATAGTAATAGACTAAAAATAATCATTACACAAGCATGAAAGATAAATAGTCCAATATTAGTGGCTTGCTCAAGTAGCCAACTTATCATGGTGCCAATATAAGGTTGTATGCTTGAAACTAAATCAGAGCCATCAGTTTGTATTAAGTTTAACCATTTTTGGTGTAGTTCAGAGCCAAAGGCAGGTACGCTTTCAAGCCAGTCAAGTGTTGGTAGTTTTTGGTGAGATAGCGTTTTTGCCCATTCAATAAGATGGTGACCGTTTTGTGCTACCGAGCTAATAATTAATATGAAAGGTATAATACAAACAAAGGCTAATATTAGGGCCATTACTAGTAGTGATAGCCAGCGTTTGTTAAATAATTTTCGTTGTATTTTTATCATTAAGGGCCAAGTGGCAATTACCACCATCACCGCCCAGAAGAAACCAAATAAAAAAACTTCAACAACACGATAGGTAATAATGATTAGTAAACCAATTATTAACAGGTTTAAAATCAATTTAAGTAAATCGGTAGTATTTTTTTCTGCTGGCATTTTTACACCAATTTTATTAATCTAGATGATGTTATTATACGCATTATCACTGAAAATTAATACGATGGTGTTTATGATTAATTAGTTAAAGGAGATAAAAATGAAAAAATTATTGTTATTAACATTATTAGGTGTAGCATTAACAGCATGCGCAAATTCACAAAAAACGCAACCTGTTGCACAAAGTGTCAATGATATAGCACCATTCCCTGCAGCTCAAGTTGGCTATACGCGTTATGCTATTCATTTACCAACTATTGCTAATGAAAACAATGCGAAAGTTGAGGTGATCATTGGTAAAGAAATGAATGTTGATTGTAATTTGCAAAATTTAGGTGGTGTAGTTAAGCAAGAAGAGCTTAAAGGTTGGGGATACTCTTATTACGTAGTTGAAAAGACTGTTGGTAACATTTCAACATTAATGGCTTGCCCTGAAGGTACTAATAAAAATCAATTTGTGACAATCAACCATAATTTAGGTTTGTTTAGCTATAACAGCCAATTACCGTTAGTCTTTTATGTTCCGAACGATTTGCAAATTAAATATCGTGTTTGGCAACCAAATGCTAAAACTATGCAAGCAAGTGCTGAATAATTTTGTTATCTAATTGTTAATTGGTTGTTCCTTACTCCTTGGGTGGTTAAAATACAACCACTCAATCCTTAAACTTTCAATATTTGATTTTTTAAGTGGACATCTTTAAAAAAAAAGGTATTTTATCCCTCGTAATGCAAGGTTAGCTCTACTAGTTCATTTATTTTATTAATGACTTGTGATTGCCTGATTACCTCGGTTTCGCTAGATGGTTGTTACTTTGATAATTTTTATTATTGTTAACAATGTCGATAGTAAAATTTGGGGGTCCGTTGTGTCTTTGCAATGGGCTTGTGTCTAACATGTAATATCCCTACAACTAGAGGAGAAGTGGTGAGCATGTTTACTCAACGTAAAACAATTCTTTCAATCGTGGCTGGTGTTTCACTAGCGTTATCTCAATCTGCTATAGCTAAAGATCGTGTGGTACATTTTTACAATTGGGCAGGGCAAATTGGTTCTAATACGATTTCTGATTTTGAAAAATCGACTGGTATTAAGCTAGTTTATGATGTTTATGATTCTAACGAAGCTCTTGAAGGTAAATTAATGGCAGGTCATTCTGGCTTTGATGTGGTTTCGCCTTCAGATAGCTTTTTAGCTAGACAAATTAAATCTGATATCTATCTTCCATTAGATAAGAATAAATTGCCTAATTGGAAAAACTTAGATCCTAATCTAATGAAATTAATGGCAACGCATGATCCTGATAATAAATATGCTATCCCTTATGTATGGATGACAACAGGTATCGGTTATAACATTGATAAAGTTAAAGAGCGTCTAGGTGATAATGCACCAGTTGATAGCTGGGATTTAGTGTTTAAACCAGAAAATATGGAAAAACTAAAAGATTGTGGTGTGGCATTTTTGGATGCGCCTACCGAAATTTTTGCTAGTGCTCTTCAATATTTAGGTAAAGATCCAAATAGTACAGATGCCAAGGATTATACTGGTGCTGCCTATGAGCTGTTAGAAAAAGTTCGTCCAAATATTCGTTACTTCCACTCTTCACAATATATTACCGATCTAGCTAATGGCGATATTTGTGTGATTTTGGGTTGGTCTGGCGATATTTTACAATCACGAGATAGAGCTAACGAAGCAAATAACGGTGTGCATGTTGGTTATCAAATACCAAAAGAAGGTGCTTTAGTCTTTTTTGATACCTTTGCTATTCCAAAAGATTCAGCAAACCCAGATGAAGCTCATGAGTTTTTAAATTTTGTTATGAAACCAGAAATTGCAGCACAAGTTACTAACGATGTTAACTTTGCTAGCGCTAATCAGGTTGCTAATGAAAATTTTGTAAAACCAGAAGTGAAAAATGATCCAGCAGTTTATCCAAAACCAGAAGTGATGGAAAAACTATTCACTTTAAAAGTTAAAGATCCAAAACTTGAGCGTATAATTACCCGCACGTGGACTAAGCTCAAAACTGGTAAATAATCGATATTTTGTATATCGAATCTTAACTAATAATCCAAGACGGAGAGGCTGTGAGTCTTTCCGTCTCGTTTTTTTTGGCTTGTTGTTATGAGGAAAAAAGAGTGAACGATAAAACAACAAATCAGGTACAGCCTAAAAAAAAGATGATAACTCCTTTATTGGAGATCAAAAATTTAACAAAAGTTTTTAATGATGATTATTATGCCGTTGATGATGTAAATTTGACTATATATAAAGGTGAAATTTTTGCATTATTAGGTGCATCTGGAAGCGGTAAATCAACACTATTGCGTATGCTAGCTGGTTTTGAGCAACCGACTTCGGGGCAAATCATTTTAGATGGAAAAGATTTATCACAGGTTCCGCCTTATAATCGTCCTATTAATATGATGTTCCAATCGTATGCTTTATTTCCTCACATGACGGTTGAACAAAATATAGCCTTTGGCTTAAAGCAAGATAAATTAAGCAATAGCGAAATTAAACATCGAGTTGAAGAGATGTTAGCGCTTGTACATATGGAGCAATTTGGCAAACGTAAACCACACCAATTATCAGGTGGTCAGCGCCAACGCGTGGCTTTAGCAAGAAGCTTAGCCAAACGACCAAAATTATTGTTACTTGATGAGCCAATGGGTGCACTTGATAAACAACTTCGTGATCGAATGCAACTTGAAGTGGTGAGCATTTTAGAACAAGTGGGGGCAACTTGCGTTATGGTTACCCATGATCAAGAAGAAGCTATGACTATGGCTGGTCGTATTGCCATTATGAATAAAGGTCAATTTGTGCAAATTGGTGAGCCAGAAGAAATTTATGAACATCCAAATAGCCGTTATAGTGCTGAGTTTATCGGTTCGGTTAATATCTTTGACGGTATCTTGCAAGATACGTTAGAAGATGGTTTGATTTTGAGTTGTCCTACTATTAAACATCCATTTAAAGTGGATTATGATTCTCCAGCGGTGGAAGGTGTGCCGATTAAAGTTGCTCTGCGCCCAGAAAAAATCCAATTATGTGAGCAATTACCTGAAGATGGTTATAACTGCGCTACAGGTGAAGTTGTTGAAATCGCTTATCTTGGGGATTTATCGATTTATCATGTCAAATTGCCAAGTGGGCAAGTTATTATTGCACAATTGCAAAATGAGCATCGTTATCGTAAAGGAATGCCAACTTGGGGTGATATAGTTAACTTAAGTTGGGAAGTTGACAGTTGTGTTGTGCTTACTGAATAAACAAAAGAGGATATCATAATGCGATCCATTGTATTGGGATTGTTGTTAAATGCATTTGTGTTGCTCAATGTTTATTGGCGTTTTGTAACAACAGGTGCATTTGACAATTTATTTTTAGATGCGCTATTTACCGCAATGACATTGAGCTTTTTATTGTCATGCTTCGGTTGTTTTTTAGCGTATTATAGACCCTCTAAATTTGCTTATCGGCTTATTATTGCTGGCAGTATTTTATTTATTCCAGCAGGGTTAGTTGTAATTTTTTATACATATAAAAAATTGCGTCAACAACGAGATGATTCGGATTTAATGACTCTTTATGGACGGTTAACCGTAATTGCGATCCCTTATTTATGGATGCTATTACTGTTTTTGCTACCATTTTTAATCGTATTTAGGATCAGTTTTTCTGAAATTGCTTTAGCTGTACCACCTTATACTGATTTGTTAAGTTATGACGATGGTTTGCTTAATATTACGTTAAATTTTGGCAATTATTTAAATCTAATTAGCGATACGATTTATATTGATTCGTATTTGCAATCACTTAAGATTGCTGCGATTTCAACCGTGCTTTGTGTTTTAATTGGTTACCCGTTGGCTTGGGCTATTTCTCAATGCAAACAGTCAACCCGTAATATTTTATTGTTGTTAATCATTTTACCTTCATGGACATCGTTTTTAATTCGTGTTTATGCGTGGATTGGTATTTTGAATCCTAATGGTTTATTAAATCATTTTTTAATGTGGTTAGGGGTTATTGATCAGCCTTTGATTATTATGAAAACCTACTTTGCTGTATATATTGGTATTGTTTATTCTTATTTACCATTTGTGGTATTGCCAATTTATACGTCGTTAAGTAAGGTCGATTCAACGTTAATCGAAGCAGCATTAGACTTAGGTTGTAAACCGATAAAGACATTTTTTAAGATCATTGTACCTTTAACCAAAAATGGGGTGATTGCTGGGGGGATGTTGGTGTTTATTCCTGCTGTAGGTGAGTATGTGATCCCTGAATTATTAGGCCCTTCAGAAGGGATTATGATTGGTACACAGCTTTGGACTGAGTTCTTTAATAATCATGACTGGCCAGCTGCCTCGGCTGTAGCTAGTGTGATGTTGATGATATTGATTGTGCCTATTTATTATTTCAATAAATTCCAAAATCGACAAATGGGAGGTAAATAGATGAACAATTTGCCCGTTATTATGCGATCGGCTTTGATTGTTTTTATCTCGTCATTGCTTGGTGCGATTTTATTGAGTATTTTGATTTCATCATCGGGATTATCGCTTTTGGGTGAATGGAGCTTTTACTATAGTTGTTTTGTTTTTAGTTTCATTATTACCGTTTTAGTTACCATTGCATTGCTATTCCGGTGTTTGAAAGGACTTATCTTTTTGGTGGTATTTTCGTTTTTATATATCCCAATGGTTATTTTGATTGTTTATTCGTTTAATAGCTCGCGTTTGGTGACAGTTTGGGCGGATTTTTCGATCAAATGGTATTTTGAGTTAATTAATAACGAAACATTACTTAAAGCTGTTGGGCTAAGTTTGTCTATTGCTGCAGGTGCTGCAACTTTTGCTGTTGTGCTTGGTACATTAGCGGCTTATGCTATCATTCGTTTTAGAGGATTCCGAGGCTCTAATTTATTTTCGTTTATGACTACAGCACCGCTGGTTATGCCAGATGTTATTACTGGTTTGGCTTTGCTGTTGTTATTTGTGGGAATGGGACAGGTACTTGGTTGGCCAAAAGACCGTGGCGCTATAACTATTTGGATGGCTCATGCTACATTTTGTACAGCTTATGTGACTGTGGTAATTAGTGCTAGGTTGCGTGAATTAGATAAGTCAATTGAAGAAGCTGCATTAGATCTTGGTGCAAATCCTTTAAAGGTATTTTTTATTATTACACTACCAATGATCGCACCAGCGTTAGTGTCAGGTTGGCTTTTAGCATTTACATTGTCACTTGATGATGTGGTTATTGCTAACTTTGTGACTGGACCAGGTGCTATGACGTTACCTAAATTGATATTTTCAAAAGTACGTTTAGGGGTTGATCCTCAGGTTAATGCTTTAGCAACAATTATATTGCTAATTGTTGGTATTATTGGCTTTATTTCGTGGCTATGGATGCGTAAAGCCGAACGGCGTCGCATAAGTGAAACTCGTAGGCATTAATTAAACTCTGCTCTTTCTATTATTGCCGCTGTTTGCGGCAATATTTCATTTTAAAACTCCGTGTCTTTTTTATCATTTTGTATTATAGTGTGATTCGTCAATTTTTTGGCAAAATTCTCAGGGCGGGGTGTAAGTCCCCACCGGTGGTATAGCCCACGAGCGCTTAATTTATTTTGTTAACTGTGGTAGTTGTTTTATTGCTCAGTTAGATTTTGATAGATTAAGGACAAGCAGATTTGGTGAAATTCCAAAGCCGACAGTAAAAGTCTGGATAAAAGAGAGTTGCTTATCTTTCCAATATTTGCTGAAAGGCAAAGTCATGCTGGTCAAGCACTGCCCTGATTCTGGTATTTTATTTATACTTAATTAATTAGATAGCAAATAGCCATTTGATTTTAATTAGATAAATAATGAAATAAATGAGTTAATAAAAATATAGGTATTTACCATGAATCAGTTTAATTTAAATGAATTTGGAACGCCCATTGAACGTGTTAAAAAAGCAATTGCTTCTATTAAAGCCGGTCAAGGTGTACTAGTTTTAGATGATGAAGATCGCGAAAATGAAGGTGATATTATTTGGGCTGCCGAGTCCATTACCATTGAACAAATGGCTCTAACTATTCGTTACGGCAGTGGTATTGTTTGTTTATGTTTGCCTAAAAAACGCTGTGATGAGTTAAATTTGCCTATGATGGTAGAAAATAATACTAGTAAAAATAATACAGCGTTTACCATCTCAATTGAAGCGGCTAATGGAGTTACAACAGGTGTATCAGCCGCTGATCGCGTTACGACTATTAAGGCTGCTGTGAATGATAACGCCAAACCAAGTGATCTTAATCATCCAGGGCATGTGTTTCCTTTAGTTGCTAAAGAAGGTGGTGTATTAATTCGCCGAGGTCATACTGAAGCATCTATTGATTTAGTGACATTAGCGGGTTTAAAGCCTGCCGCAGTATTGTGTGAGTTAACCAACGACGATGGGACTATGGCAAGAGCGCCAGAGGTTGTTAAATTTGCTAATGAGTATCATATGCCAGTTGTGACGATCGAAGATATTGTTGAATATCGTAACTATTTGGCATTGAAGTGAAAATCCTAACTTAAAAATGTTAAGTGCTTATCAACAGTATTATACAAGTTAGGGAAAGATCTTTTGTTTGTGATTTAAATCATCTTCCGCCGAAGTAAGGTATCGGCGGAATAGGGTGGAAATTAGCCAAGTACTTTTAATGCACAAGCTTTGGTTATTTTGACTCCATTTTCTAATGCTAAAGTGTCAAACTTCATTTCAGGATGATGTAATCCTGGTGTTAGATCAGCTCCTAATCCCCAAAAACCAGCTTTGACATTACGTTCACAAGGATAATTGAAAAAGTCTTCTCCACCTGGGGTGAAAATAGGTTCTTTTAACCCCTCTTTGCCAAGTACATCGACAATGGCTTCGGCAATAATTTTTGTGACATCATTATCAATTTCCGCGGCTGGAATTTCTTTAGTGACATTGATATCCACTTTCGCACCGATAGATTCAACACTGAGTTTTATTGCATTTAACGTTTTGGCTTTTAGTTCATTCATGGCTGGGTTAGTTGGCGCTCTTAGATCCCAGCATACATATGCTTCGGATGGAATAGCATTGGTGACTCCAGCATCGCAAATGCAACGTGTGGCTTTAACACTATAGTTTAAGTTAGGTGCAAGGTGAATGGTGTTAACTGCTTGAATGGCCAGTGTTGCTGCATCAAGGGCATTAACGCCTAAATGAGGTCGAGCACCATGTGCTGGGATACCATGAATATTTACTTCAACTGTGGTGGATGCTGAATAGTACATTGCCGCTGCAGCAAAGCCTTTTGGACATTCATCTTTTGGACGTAAATGTAAACCGATAATCATATCAACATCATCAATAGCTCCTCCTTCAATCATAGCTAAAGCACCTGTTCCAAGTTCTTCGGCAGGTTGGAAGATGAGTTTCAATCGACCTTTTTTGATGTTACCTTCTTTTATTAACTCTTGTGCCGAGCTTAATAATATTGATGAATGGCCATCATGACCGCAGGTATGTCTTGCGCAAGGTTCGCCGTTAATAATATGTCCTAGAGCATCCATATCTGCCCGTAAAGCGAGTACAGGGCCAGTTTTGCCGCTATCGTATTGCGCAACAATTCCTGTTGTGTTATTGATGTTGCGAGTTACTTTATAGCCTGCTTGTTCAAGTTGCTGTGCGATATATGCCGATGTTTTGTGTTCTTCAAATCCCAACTCTGGAATTTGGTGTAAATACTGATAATGTTCTAAAACATTAGACATGTTTATCTCCTTTATTAAACAAAAAATCGCATAATAATCATTGAAACTAATGCATTAAAAATACTGGTTAACATGAGTAATGGCCAGTATTTTTTTGGTACATCGGCAACGCCTAATAATCGTCCCATATACTGTAATTGTGAGCCCATTAAGAAAATAGCTGGGGCTAATATGGTTATTGCTGTTGGATTGATTGTCCCTGCGGTAAATAAGTTAACTGCAACGCCTGTACCTGCTGATGCTGATAACCATGCAGTTAGTAATACGGTAATTGCTTCGCCAGGTAGGCCAAAAATCTCCATTACTGGAGCACAATAAGTTCCTATTAATTGCATTATACCTAAACGTTTTAGTATTTCGGTGATTACAAATGCCATTAAAATATTGGGCATTAAATTATTAATAGCAATGTTGAATCCTTTGCGAGCACCGATTACAAAAATATCTAAAGGGTTATTAGTTTGTTTTTGTGAATTACTCATTGATAAAATCCTTTTTATAAATTGTATTTAATACTAAGCGAACCATTACTGAGCCTACAAATTTAAGCACTAACATGATGACAAGAGGAATAAAAATAGCTACAGTCATTGAGGCAAATAATGCCGAACCAATCGAGAAGTAGTTATTAATTAAACCCGCACCAGAATATTGCCAAGCACTAATAATGATAAGGTCTTTTTTAGTAATTTGCTTTTCGTCATATAACTCTTTAGTTAATACAGCACCAGCATCAGTGCTTTGTAGGTCGGTAATTAATGCAAGTCCAGTTTTACCTGGTACACCTAAAATTGGTTTTAATAATGGTGTTAATAATTTATGTGCAGCACGAATGGTGCCGTAATGGGTAAATATTTCTAACACGCCTAGCGCTAACATAACCGTAGGTATAAGTGATAAGGCGAAAATAAAACCAGCTCTTGCACTGTGACCTCCTTCACCCACAAAAGTATTTTTTTCAGGATGTAGCATAGTGCCAAATTTGCCGCTTAAGCTGGTAAAATCAAACGCTCCTAGCCATTCTTTACCTTCTACATTAAAAAATAAGCCTGAAAAAAATAAAATGGCTACTATTAGTGATATATAGGCTTTTATACCAACTTTAAATTCATTATTTGTCTTTTTTGACATGCTAGCTCCCTTTTTCCTAATGTTTAAAAAATATTAAGTATTGTCACAATTAACAATATTTAATAAGTACAAAATGTTTATTATACAATTTAGTTAAAAAATGCCTAAAAAGTGTTTTTTTATCATTCTATAACGATTTTAGGTTAAATTAAAAAAGATATAACTTTTTTTATTTTTTTCTAATAAATCACAAAACTTTATTATATCTTGCATGCTTAAGTATTATATAGAGGTGAATTGGTTAGTTTGTATAAGCTCTCTAACATTGAATTGTGTAATTTTGTCCTTGCCATTTATATATCTTCATTATAGAATTACTTACTTATTGAAAAATAATAATAAAAATTGTGATGATGTTTCGTGAACGTTAGGCGTTTTGGTTTAATGGATAGGACCATATAACAATTGATATCTTTTGGCGGCAAATTCTATTTGCGAACCATCTTTTGTTTTGTCGTTGCTTTTAGGCAATAGGGCATAATCAAGCATTATACTTAAACACATTGCAGCAGAAAATTGATTACGACATAAAATAAAGTAGCATAAACGAGGTAGCTATATGTTTAGCATGAATAAAGAGTGGGCATTTGTGGTGCTAACCTGCTTTTTTGAAATATGTTGGATTTTAGGATTTAGCATCGCAACCGAGCTTTGGCAATGGGTTATTATTGTATCGCTCATTATTATTGATTTTACTTTTTTAACCAATGCTTGCAAGACAATACCTACAGGTACGGTTTATGCCATATTTTCAGGTGTTGGTGCTGTCGGTGCAACGCTAATTGATATCTTACTTTTTAATAAAGAGATTAAGCTAATTCAACTTTTTTTTGTGGCGATAATTATTATTGGTGTTGTACAACTAAAACGTGCCGACAGTTAATATTTTAATAAGGATAATTTAATCATGGGATGGCTGTTAATATTAATTGCATCAGTTTTTGAAGTAATTGGTGCTATAGGCCTTAAATTATATGCTGATCAAAAAGGTCTATTTAGATTGGTTTTATATTGGGGAGGTTTTTTTGTCTCTTTTGTGCTTTTCTATTTTTCGCTCCATTATCTTGAATTGAGTGTTGTGTATCCTGTTTGGGTTGGTCTTGGGACTTCGGGTGCGGTGTTAGCCAATATGCTGTTATTTAATGAGCCTAAGAATTTTCCTCGTATATTTGGTCTCACCATTATTATCGTTGGTGTTGTAGGATTACATGCCACTCTATAATTAATTGCGTTTATATATATAAAAAAACCGGAGATTAACTCCGGTAACGCAAAGCGTAAAATAAGATATGGATGAATAAAAAATTGTACTGAATTAAATTTCGTCAGCATGCTGTTTTAAGAAACTTGCAACGCCATTTGGATTTGCTTGCATGCCTTTTTTACCTTTTGTCCATTGAGCAGGGCAAACTTCGCCATGTTCTTCATGGAATTGGAAAGCATCAACAATACGAATCATTTCGTCAATGTTACGTCCAATTGGTAAATCGTTAATTGTTTCATGGCGTACAATTCCTGATTTGTCAATAAAGAACGAAGCTCGCAGTGCAACTCCAGCTTCAGGATGTTCAATACCATAAGATTGCATAATTGAGTGTTTGATATCTGCAACAATTGGGAATTTAACTTCACCAATACCACCTTTATCTTGTGGAGTATTGCGCCATGCATTATGTACATATTCAGAGTCCATTGAAACACCAATTACTTCAACACCACGTTTTTTGAATTCTTCTAGACGGTGATCAAATGCAATGATTTCAGATGGGCAAACAAATGTGAAGTCCATTGGCCAAAAGAACACAACGGCATATTTACCTTTGATATGTTGTAATAAATTGAAATTATTAACAATTTCACCAGTACCTAAAACTGCTGCTGATGTAAAATCTGGTGCTTTGCGAGTGACTAGTGTCATAGTATTTCTCCTTTATAATTAACTGCAACTCATGTAGCGTAGCATTATAGCAATTAAAATCTATTGTCAAAGTTGTTATAAACGATTGGTATCATAAGTTTAAGCTATTAAGTTGTGATTATTATTCGGTATTAGTTATTGATTTTCGGTTTGCCTTTATTTTTTGTGTCTCGATAGCGTTGTTTTATCTTTTTCTTTTTTACTTGTTCTTGCTTTTTGTTCGCACTTTTTTGTTTTGCTTTTTGTGAATGTTTTTTCTTAGTTACTGGTTTTGGTGCTTTAGTTTTAGGGCGTAATCCATCAATCGTTCTTAATTTGATTGGTTCCTTAATATAGCGCTCAATTTTTTGCAGTAGTTCGTTATCATGCGCTTCGACTAGCATAATAGCTGTGCCTTTTTTCCCTGCTCGAGCGGTGCGTCCAATTCTGTGTAAATATACATCGGCAGTTTTGGGTGCATCAAAATTAATAACATGAGTAATATTGTCAATATCAATACCTCGTGCAGCAACATCGGTTGCTACAAGTACATTGACAGTATTATTGCTGATCCTTTTTATTGCTTCATTGCGTTTTGTTTGTACCATTTCACCTTCTAAATAGCAGCTATGGATACCAGCTTGGTGTAGTAAGCTAACTAATTCATGCACACGTTCGCGTTTACGAACAAATACAATCGTTTTTTTTAATTGTTCTTGTTTTAATAAGTGAATAAGAAGTGCCACTTTATGAGTTAAATCATCGGCACGATAATAAAATTGCAGGATTTTTTTACGTTCTTTGCGTGAAGGCTCGGCATTGATTTCGATTGGATCAGTCAAAATGCGGCTAGCAAAGTTATGCAGTCCTTCACCTTCCAGTGTGGCAGAAAATAATAAAGTTTGTTTACGCCAACGGGTTTCGGCAGATATCATTTCGACATCTTGTGAAAAACCCATATCTAACATCCGATCAGCTTCGTCTAAAATAAGCATTTCAACTGCTCGGCAGTCGAAGTTTTCTTCTTTTATATACTGTAATAATCGGCCTGTTGTAGCAATAACAATATCTTGGTTTTTACTAAACACTTCAGCGTGATTCATATAAGCAACACCGCCAGTAATAGTTGCAATGCTTAAATTTGTTGATTCGGTTAATAATCTGGCTTGTTCAGCAATTTGCATGGCTAGTTCACGCGTTGGCGTTAAAATCAAAATTCGTGGTGGACCTGGTTTACGGCGTGGAAAATCGAGTAGATGTTGTACGGTCGGAATTAAAAAAGCTAGCGTTTTACCTGTGCCTGTTGGTGCAGAACCTAAAATATCTTTGCCATCTAAAGCAACAGGGATTGTTTGTGTTTGGATTACGGTTGGAGTATTTATATTTTGTGTTTGGAGATTGTGAATTAAAATATCATCTAATTCTAAACCAGAAAAAGTGTGTGTAGTCATAGTGTTCTTTTCATCTAAAATTATAAGGCACATTATAACGTTAATCGTTGTAACTACAATCAATAAAAATGTGATGGAATATTATTTTATTTTTATGGAGCGATTAATTGTAAGGTAGTTATTGCAGTGTAAAATATAGTTTTATGTCTAAAATTAGATGTTTTATTTAAGCAAAACTTATCATTGTTAGCTGTTTGTGATAAGATACGCATCCGTTTGCGATAACATGCATAATGATTATTTATGCTACCGAGGCTAAATTGGTTTAAATAATTAATGTTTAATTATTTTGTGGCTTAACACGGATTGGCTCAAATTTCCATATTAAATAATACTTCTTTAATAACTATCAGATAATGAATATGACTGAATGTTTCTCGAATGATAATTATAATCAACAGTTGAAAAAAAAAGTAGATAATTTAAAAGCATTATTATCAGATTTTTCACTGCCCGAATTATCGGTATATTGTTCACCTATTAGTCATTATCGTATGCGTGCTGAGTTTAGGATCTGGCATGATGGTGAAGATCTTTATCATATTATGTATGATAAAAAAACAAAAAAACGAATACGGGTTGATGAATTTCCTATTGCAACAAAACTAATTAATCAAGCAATGCAAACCATTTTACCTTTGTTACAACATAATTTGTTACTTCGCCATATGCTGTTTCAAATTGATTATTTTTCGACTTTAAGTGGTCAGCTATTAATTACGCTTTTATATCATAAAAAGTTAAGTGATGGATGGATTATAGAAGCAAAAAAATTAAAAACTCAATTAGCTGAACATGGAGTAGTTGCTAATATTGTAGGGCGAGCAAGTAATCAAAAAATAGCCATTGATGTGGATTATGTTGATGAAGTGTTGCCAGTAATGGATAAAACGTTTATTTATCGACAAATTGAAAATAGTTTTACTCAACCAAATGCAGCGGTAAATATTAAAATGCTACAGTGGGCCATATCGGTTACCAAAAATTCAACTGGTGATTTACTCGAATTTTATTGTGGTAATGGTAACTTTTCAATTGCTCTAGCACAAAACTTTCGCAAAGTATTGGCTACTGAAATAGCTAAAGCGTCTGTTTATTCAGCTCAGCATAATATTTTAGTTAATCAAATTGATAATCTTGATATTGTACGGTTGTCAGCCGAAGAATTTACTAGTGCAATTAAAAAAGAACGAGAGTTTAATCGTTTAAAAGGAATCAATTTGGATGAATATCAATGTGATACGGTACTTGTTGATCCACCACGTGGGGGAGTGGATTTAAATACCATTAATATATTAAAAACCTATAAAAAAATTATTTATATTTCGTGTAATCCTAATACATTGCGTGACAATTTACAGTTATTGACTAAAACACATTCAATTCAACATTTTGCTATGTTTGATCAATTTCCTTATACAGATCATGTCGAGACGGGTATTGTGTTGTATAAAAAGTAAAAGGAAGTAATATTCAATGTAGAGTATTTTTGTTAAAATATACTCAATTCGTACCTAACTAATTGTTGTTTCGGGTGTATGTAAACTTGCATCGATCTATAACAAAAAAAAACCCTAGATAAACTAGGGCTGCATTAAATTGCAAGGAATGGATGAAAGGAAATAAAACAATGAAACAATAATGTCTAGCCTCATGAATCATTGTGTAGCTACTATAACAAAGATAAACCAACTAATTAATGACATTATGATTACAAAATAGTCATTAAACCATCATGATTGGTTTGGTGTTTATCATTTATTCTATAGCTGTGTTATGCAATTACGACAACCAGACAAATAACAAAGGAAATATTCAAGTATGAAATTGTTAGTAGTTGAAGATGAGCAAAAAACAGGTGAGTATCTTCGTCAAGGTTTAGTTGAATCTGGGTTTGTTGTTGATTTAACAAATAATGGTCTTGATGGTTATCATAGAGCCATGACAGAAGATTATGATCTAATTATTTTAGATGTGATGTTGCCCGATATAGTTGGTTGGAAAATTGTTCAGTCACTGCGTGAAGCAGGCAAAGAGACACCTATCATGTTACTTACCGCTATGGGAAGTGTGGATGATAAAGTTAAAGGCCTAAACTTAGGTGCTGATGATTATCTAGTAAAACCTTTTTCGTTTGCTGAGTTATTAGCTCGTGTGAAATCTATGCTCCGACGTAATGTCCCTCAAGTCAATAATTCCCAATTGAGTATTGCAGATCTGGTCATGGATCTTCCTAAACGTATGGTAACACGTGGAGATAAACGCATTGATTTAACCAATAAAGAATTTTTGTTATTAGAATATTTTTTACGTTATCCGGGGGAAGTATTACCACGATCATTAATTGCATCTCAAGTTTGGGATATGAATTTTGATAGTGATACTAATGTGATTGATGTTGCAATTCGGAGATTGCGAAATAAAATTGATGCTGATTTCGAGCCAAAATTGATTCATACAGTCCGTGGAATGGGGTATAAGTTAGATGTCTTGGATGAAACAGAATAAGTTAATATCATTTCGCTTGCCTCTTATTGTTTGTTTATTAACCTGCGGTTTACTTTATTGTTTTAGTTTTTTTATTGAACGTTCTTTTGAAAAAATTTCAATCCAACAAAATGTGTCCGAACTTAATTCGGTTATTGATTCTATAGAACGTGAATTAGTTTACTATTCCCCAGATGAGAATCGTGACGAATTTATTCAAAATTTATTATTAATTTTGACAGGACATCATCGCCTATTTGTTTATGTTATTGATGAGAAAGGTAAAATTGTTTATCGAACACGTGGTCCTAATCTAACCGTTGCTAAAAATCATATTGATTTTGATACCATTATTGCAAATCACAGTACCGCTATTTGGAATCAAGATAAAGCATCATATCGAATTGCCGCTTCACGAGTTTCGATTGAAAATGGTAGACAATATACCACTATAGTTGCTGTTGGTCGTGATTTACATCTCGAATTCATTCGGCGATTACACGATGGTTTAGGCTTGCTTATTGCTATTGCTTGTATTTTGGCCTTAATTGGTTCTTTTGTCAGTGTCTATTTTACCCAAAAACCAATTAATCGGTTGATTAAAAAGATCGAAAAAGTTAATTTTAAAAGTCTAAATTACCGTATTCCTGCTTCTTTAGTACCAATTAAATATGTTAGTTTAGTGAAAGCATTCAATGAGATGCTTAATCGGATAGAGGATGTGTTTCAGCGGCAACGTAATTTTACAGCAGATATCGCTCATGAGATGCGAACGCCTATTACCAATTTAACAACTCAAACGCAAATAGTACTGAGTAATGCCAGAACAACTAATGAATATCGCGAGATATTATATTCAAATTTAGAAGAATACGAAAAAATGTCACAGATGATTTCTGATATGTTATTTTTAGCACAAGCAGATAATCGTCAATTGGTGCCTAATTTAATCGATATTGATTTACATAGCTTGATCACAATGATGTGTGAATATTTTGAACCACTTACCGACGAGAAGAATATTGCCTTTAATCTTGAAGGAAATTGTTCCCATATTCAAGGTGATAAGATGATGTTAAGAAGGGCAATCAGTAATATTTTATCCAATGCAATTCGTTATACACCTGAAAATCAGACTATCACTATAATTTTAAGTCAAGTAAGTGAAAAGCGAGTTCGAATCATCATTTCGAATCCAGGCAAGAAAGTTGATAGTAAACATTTGCCACACCTTTTTGATCGGTTTTATAGAGTTGACGAATCACGTCATCGTAATGATAATTCAGGTACAGGAATAGGGCTTGCTATCGTCAAATCCATTATTGAAACACATAAAGGTTCAATTTACGCTGAGTCTGATGAGCAATCAACCCGTTTTATTATTAATTTACCAACCACTATTTAACATCAAAGTCGCTGATCAGTAAATTAGCCGCTGCATAAGCGGCTTTATCTTTTAGTTCTTGTGGGACATTTTCGTTACGAACAACTTCGTCTAACACTTGCATAACAGCGCCTAAGGCATCATCAATATAACCGAGATCATTACTGCCAATTTGTGCGTATTTTTCATAAATAAGATCGCTATATTTATTCATTAAATTCATTTCTTTTTATTCCACTTATAAAAAGCTAACTAATTGTTTATAAACTTGTTCAGCCTGAATGGTTTGCATGCATTTTTCATCTGAGATAATACTAAATTGATTTTTTCCATAGCCACCAATCAATTTTGGATCGGTTTTGCCAAATAAAGTAATATTTGGACGATCCAATGCAGCAGTTAGATGACTTAAACCTGTATCTACCGAAACAACGGCTTTTGCTCCCGCAATAACGGTTGCTATATCGGAAAGTGAAAGCTTGGGAAGTACCTCTACGTGTTGGAATCCTTGTGCTAGACGAATTGCTCGTGCTTGCTCATGTGGTGCTCCCCAAGGTAATTTTATTTTTAACCCAGTAGGCTCAACTAATTTAATTAATTTCCGCCAGGCATCTTCGCTCCAGTGCTTTTCATCTCGTGTTGTTGCGTGTAAAAAAATTAGATATTGCTGATTATCGTTAGGTAATGAAGATAAAAAGTGACGCGCAATAGCATAATCACCCATTGAATCAGGTAATGTATATTGTAGGCTTTTTGCAAACAGCAATCTAATGCGCTCAATAGCATGCATTTGTTTAGGTACATTGTGTTTTACATCATAAAACCAACTAGCAATTGGTTCTTTGATACTTTTGCGATCCAAACCGTGTTTAATGCCCCGTGCTTTACGAGTAATAATAAACGCACTTTTAATGAGTCCTTGTGCATCAATAATCACATCATAACGTTGTCGTCTTAAGGTATTAATAAAATCATGGCGCTCTTGACGAATTGCTTTAGTGAACCAATTTTTTCGCCAGCGTCTTATTGCAACCGGTATCACTTGGTTTACAGCAAAGTGCCAACTAGGTATTTGGGCAAAATTTTCTTCTACTACCCAATCAAAGGATATATTTGGTAAATTGTTAGCCGCATCAGTTAATGCCGGTAAAGAATGAAGTACATCCCCCATGGATGATGTTTTAACCACTAATACTCTCATTATTCTTTACTCTTTTTACAGCGCATGATGAGTTTCATCAAAGTTTCGAAAACAATATCGGGTTTAATATCGATCAGACTTTGATGGTAACCTTGTTCTGCATCGCCTTTACGGACGCGGTGATAACCGGTAATTAAACGGATAACTTCGGCTTTATCTGATAGTGGAGGGGTAAAATCTGGACTACTTGGCCCATAAAGAGCAACCAGTGGTCTGTCTAAAGCTGCTGCAATATGCATTAGTCCAGAGTCATTAGTTACAATGGCTTTACAAGCAGCAATTAGGCTAACAGCTTGTTCTAATTGTGTTTGACCTGCTAGATTGATACATTTATCGCGATGTATCATTTTAGCAATAATTTGTTCTCCTACTTTGCGATCATTTTTGGACCCAAAAATAATAACTTTAGCGTGCTGTTTAACTAGCATATCAGCAAGTGCCGCGTAATGATAATCGGGCCAACGTTTTGCAGGACCAAATTCAGCACCAGGACAAAAGCCAATTAATGGTTCATCTTGTGTTATAGTAAAAGTTGAAAGAGCTTGGGTTATTTCATTTTGTTCGACATTGAGTTTTGGCCATAGTAGTGGTTGTGGTAAATCGGAAGCCGAATGAATCTGTCTATTAGGATAAGCAAGAGCAATATAGCGTTCAATCATCAACGGAAATGCTTGCTTATCAAGTTTACGAAGATCGTTTAATAAACCATAACGCATCTCGCCTTTCCAACCTGTACGTTTAGGAATTTTGGCAAAAAATGGAATCAGTGCTGATTTGAATGAATTAGGTAATACAATAGCATGATCATAATGGTTATCACGCAGTGATTTACCTATTTTATGACGTTTTTTTAACGCAAACTCACCATGGCCTAATGGCATTGCAATTGCTTGATTCACTTCTGGCATTTTATTTAATAACGCTCGACACCAAGCCGGTGCTAAAACATCAATTTCGTTATTAGAATCAAGTTGTTTTAATGTACGATACAGGCTTTGCGACATCATCATATCGCCAACCCATGAAGGACCAATAATGAGTGTTTTCATTTAATCAATTCCATCTTATTGTTCATTGAGCCATTTCATATATTCAGCAGTTCCTTCTGCAACATTCTTAAATTTAATTGGGCATTTAGTTTTTCTAAATTTAGTCAGATCTGCTTGGGTATAGCTCTGATACCGTCCTTTTAGATGTTCAGGAAAGGGGATATAATCAATTTCATCTTTTTTATGGTAAGTAAGAACCGCATCAGCGACAGCTTGGAACGACTCTGCTCGACCCGTTCCACAGTTATAAATTCCTGATATTTTATTTTTCCAGAACCATAAATTGACCGCAACGATATCACCAACATAAATAAAGTCACGTTTAAAGTTTTCACTACCTGCAAAGAGTTTTGGTTTTTCACCTTTATTAATTTGTTCATTTAAGTGAAATGCGACACTTGCCATGCTACCTTTATGTGATTCACGTGGTCCATATACATTAAAATAACGGAATCCACAAATTGGCGAATTAGCTTGAGGTAGTAATTGTCTCACATATTGGTCAAATAAGAATTTAGAATATCCATATACGTTTAATGGTTTTTCGTAAGTGCGATCTTCAATAAAGTTATCACTGCGCCCACCATAAGTAGCGGCTGATGAAGCATATAAAAATGGAATATTGAAATCGAGACAGTAATGCAACAAGTCTTTAGAATAGTCATAGTTATTTTCCATCATAAACTTGCCATCCCATTCTGTGGTTGACGAACAGGCACCTTGATGAAAAACAACATCAATATTAAGATCGTCATGACTAATAATAGCTGCGATAAACTCATCTTTGTCCATATAATCGGCAATATCTAGATCAGCTAGATTAGAAAACTTGGTGCCGTCAGTTAGATCATCAACCACCAAAATATCTTTGTGCCCCAGGTCATTCAAACCTTTAACAATATTACTACCAATAAACCCTGCGCCGCCTGTTACAACAATCATGATCATTTTCCTTAATCAATAAAACTAATCTGCTTATAATAGCGATTTATGATAAATTTTTCGAGTGCTCATTTAAAAAAGCATGGGCAAGACGAGTTTTTTATGAATTCACTTTATTTTTTGCAGTAACTAAAATATATCTTGCTAAATTAAGATAAGGTTCAGTTTGGCAGTATTTTTGTTCCAGTTCTAATAGTTGTTCAAAATGAGTTTCTGCTTTGGATTTATTGATTAGATAGTCATGAAAAATACGAATCCCTGTTTTTTGCAAAATATCAAAATCAAGTTGTGTAAGCCAGTGATATACGTCTGTTGGAACTCTTGGATAATCGGGAGAAAGTGTCTTTTTCTTACGCTTAGCTAACCCTGATTTTGTGTAACCAAAATTGCCTAATGTGACCGTTTTAAACAAAAGCGCATGATAGTTATAAAACATTAACGATAAAAAACCATCAAATTTAAGGTGTTGTTTTAATGATTTTATTAATTCAATTGGTTCAGCAACCCACTCTAATACAGCATGACAAATGACTAAATCAAACTGTTTGTTTATTAAGTTATCAAGCTGCTGAATAGAGCAACAAAGACAATCTATATTTATCTTTTCGGATTGAGCTTTTTGTTTTGCCAGTTCTAGCATTTGTTCAGAGATATCGCAAAGCGTTACTTGATGCCCAAGTTTGGCTAGTCGACAGGCGATCTGACCTTGCCCTCCACCTGCATCTAGAATATTTAATGATTTATTGTGTGGATAGGTAGCTAAAACTTTTTCTAGTTCTTGCCATACTACCGCTTCGCGAATTTGACCTTTGGTTGTGCCATAAATATTTTGTGCAAATTTATTGCTGATATCATCAAAATTACGATCTTGTTTATTCATGACTTATTTTTGATTGTTTAGTTGTTCTGCTTCAGCATTTATTTGCTCTATTTTAGTTGCCATTTGGCTATAGCACTGTTCCATTAAGGCTCTAGCATCCTCTTTGCCTAGATTTTTGGTTTCGATAGGTTCTAACATTTCAACAATGATATGTCCATTATTTAGGCGGTTTAATTTAATATTATTGGTTTGCGATACACAGATTGGCACAATTGGTACTCTAGCAGCAATGGCAGCTTTAAATGCACCTGTTTTAAACGGTAATAATCCTCGTCCACGGCTACGAGTACCTTCAGGAAACATCCAAATAGATATGCCACGCTTTTTAATTTCATTAACAACTTGTCCGATTGTGTCGTGAGCTTTTGATTTATTATTACGGTCAATAAGAATGTTACCTGTAAGATAATAAAGTTGCCCAAAAAAAGGAATCCAAGCCAGACTTTTTTTACCTACTGTTACCGTTTTAGGTTGCACAACATCACCAGCTACAACTATATCATAGTTATCTTGATGATTCGCAATATAGATACAGCTACCTATTATATTGATATTAGGAGGCGTACGAGTATCAACTTTTACTCCCAATATAGGTTTGAATAGAAAGCTAAATAAATGAGCAAATCTTGCTACATTTTTGGGATTTCTTGGGTTAAATAGGCAAAAAATGACGCCTAAAACACAAACGATAATACCAATTATAACACCACTAATTAAGCGAAAAAGAAATAGCATAATTTACCTCATAAGTTAATTTACGTATTATATACTTAATCTAAGCTAATATACAGTTCGTTAACGGCTTCTTCTAAAGGGTGATTATGTATAAACCAACTATAACTTGGGACGAAAATCAAACTCCTGTCTCTACCTATTTCGATGATGTTTATTTTAATACTGAAGGCGCAATTGAGGAAACCAGATATGTATTTGTTGAAGGTAATGATTTACGTCAGCGTTTTTTGAATCACAAGCAAGATACATTTATAGTTGGCGAAACAGGCTTTGGTTCAGGGCTAAATTTTTTGATTTTATGGGAAACATTTTTACATTTTAGAAGTCAATACCCGAATCATAGACTTAAACATCTTGCATTTTTTAGTGTTGAAAAGTACCCGTTATCGTTAAATGAATTAATAAAGATTCATAATAGTGTGCTTTTTAAAAATAAAACATTACTTTCATTATCAAAACGACTTCAGGCTTTTTTAATTGATTCTACTTTCCAGTTTGACGATGTTAGTTTAAAGATATGTAATGATGATATTAGCAATTTTTCAGATTTTTTAACAAAGCAAAATGTTTTGATTGATGCTTGGCTTTTTGATGGGTTTTCACCAGCTAAGAATCCAGATATGTGGTCAGAACGTTTATTTAAAAATTGTTTTAGCCTGACAGCATCTGGTGGTAGTTTTGCTACTTTTACTGCAGCAGGATTTGTTCGTCGTCATTTAATTAATGCAGGATTTATCGTTCAAAAACGAAAAGGCTTTGGTTCAAAACGTGAAATGTTAGTTGGCTATAAGTGAGTATGTATATTTGTTACAGTCTTTTTGCAAATTAGATAAACAACATGAGTAATTTCCACTATTAAGTAATTTTCTAGAAATGATAAGGTAATTCATATAAAATATTAAACAATAATAATTTATTATTTATACTATATTTATGAAAATAAAAGTAAGTTAAATAGGAGAATAGATGAAAGCCTTAAAAAACGTTTTACTTATATTAACCACCGCTATGGTTTTAACTGGTTGTGAAGAAAAAAACGAAGAATATTATTTAAACAATATAGACTCAGCAAATAAAAAAGTAGAGCAATGTAATCAGGATCTAAAAAAGGCATTTATGGCAAGTGATAAAAGCGGTATCGAAAAGGTAGAAAAAGATCCTGAATGTCGTGCTGCAATGTCTGCAATTAAAAAAGACAAAAAGATAAAATATGAATTAGAAAACAAACGGAAAGAAGACGAAAGAAAACAAGCAGTAGATTCTGAAATGAGTGCTATTAAAAAACAAATTTCTGGTATGTCGTGGGGCGAATCAGTTAATGAATATTTAAAGGTAGATGAATGTAAAAGTAGTTTTTCATTTAATAAAAGCCCGAAATGTGAAGCTTGGGAAACGATTTATAAAGAAAAAGTAGATGAAGGTAAAAAAGAGTTAAAACAACTATCTTTTAATGAAATTAAAGCAAAAATGCAGTCTTTATGTAAATTAGACAAAAGAACTGGTTCTAATTGTAGTGTTGCCGAAAAAGCGTTAGAGGAAAAGGCGACTGATGAATTAGCTAATGCTGATATTCAAACCATTGAATCAAAAAAATCACTATACTGTGCAGATGATCTAGTTTTTTTACCAGTTTGTAGTATTAGTTGGGAAAAAGCATGGAAAAGAGAAAATGATAAGTACATTAAATTCTATACAGAAAATAATGCGGAATTTATTACTACATATAACTCATGCATAGATAAATTAGAAGCAGTTAAATCTCAAAAATTAGACTGGAACAAAGAAAGTAAATTACAAAAAGCAATAAAAGAAGGATACCCTTGTAGTCAGGTAAAGGATGCTTACACAAAAAGGGGAATGGGATATTCTTGGTTTGATAAAAAAATTGAAGAATAACCTAATAGTAGCTCCATGTCAGACAGGAACAAATTATGTAATATCAAACAACAACGAATGTTGATAGCACTTTTTTACCGTTGAAATGGCTAAACTTATATGCAGCTTAGTTAAAGCGTCAGTTAGCACGTTTTAGGCTAGGCTGGTGTTAGCCTTTTACCCTATTGAGATTCTGCATAAGATAATGGGCATAGAGTCCTTTGGGGTAATGTTAAAAATCGAATTGATAAATCAGATCCAATGTTTGAGCTAAACTTGATGTTGCATCTAAATAGAGACTAGGCATTAGGCGATAACGTAAAGTAAAAGTGGCCAATGAATCAAATATACCTACACCATATTTAAGTTGTAAATTAGGTAATATGTAGCCACTAACCACAACTTTAGAGTTATTACCGGCACCTTGCGTATCAAGTGTTAGATTTTTAATACCAAATACATTACCAATATCGCCAATATATTTACCTGTTTTCGCTGTGCCAATACCAACCAGCAAAGCTGTCATCATATCGCTATCGCTTTGTTCTGTACTATCGAGTCCTTGTCCTCGGATTAAGTAGGAGAGTGCTTCTTGCTGTGACATGGCGGGATCTGAAAATACTTCAATTTTTGGCGATTCAGAAGATCCTGTAACACGGATTCCAGCCATAATATTACTATTTTCCATTGCTTCTGGATTACGAATTGCTTCTATATCGAGTGTAGCTTGATCAGCCGATCCTGAAAAAGTAATGATGCCTTTATGAATAATTAAATCTTGCCCATAAGCATGGAATCGACCTGTTGGAATCAAAACTTCACCATGCAAATCAAGTCCTTTATTGGTTTGTGCCGCAATTAAACTACCTTTAAGCGAAGCCTTTAGTCCAAAAGCATCGACAATAACGTTATCACCAATATCAATTTCAAGATGACTATTGATCTTAATGCCAAATTCCTGAGGCCTAATAGGTTTCCGATTTATATCGAGCATTACTTCATCTGGTGAGACATCAACACTTGATGCTGGTAGTGATTCAACTGTTATTTTTCCTTTTGGAATGCTAACTTTACCTAATAACGTTAATTCATCTTGTGTTACATTGATTTTAATATCTGGAACAATTGACATAACAATCATTGGTGGCACAGTAACTTCCATGGCAGCGCCATTAACAGCTAACGAGGCTTGCCATTTATCTATAGTATTCCAGCTGGCATTACCATTAATATTAACATTGCCAGCTTGAGTTGTTAAAACACCTTTTAATGTGGATGATTTACCATTGAAATTGAGGTCAAATTTAGCTGATTTAATATCAATTGGTAATTGGCTAGATTTGATTTCGCTATTTTGTAAGTTAATATTTCCTGTTAGCAATGGCTCATTTAATGAGCCAGAAAATTTAACGTTACCATTAATAGCCCCTTTAGCATAGTCTTTGCTATCTAATAATGGGTTAATAATTGCTAAAGCTAAGTGATCGATACTTAATTGACCACTTAATTTTTTTTGTTCAATTGGATCAGTAATAACAAGATTACCGTTTATTTTTCCTAATTTATTCAGACCAAATTTCCAATCCAATTTAGCCTGTTGTTCATTAAATTCAGCATCTATTTTGAAAACATCAAAAGGCAATAGTAACGATTGGGAGGTAACCATTTGTTGAATATAAACATCATTACTTGTTAAATTTGCTTTTATTAATGGTATTGTATTGTCATTATTAAATTGAATAGTTATTTTTCCATTTACATTACCAGTAAGTTTGGTTTCACCGTCATTTGGTATTGGTAGCCTAGATAGATTAATGTTTTTTAAGGTGATACTTGTATCGGTATTTTTAGCTAACAAAAATTGCTTATCAAGGCAAATGCTTGACTTTCCATTAATCCAGCAATGAGCATTAATTGCTGGGATTTGATTATTAACATCATAAGATAAGTCAACAGATTTAGCTAATTGCCAACTGTTATTTTTGTTTAAATTGAGTAGCGCACCTGAAATGGTTCCGTTCCACTTTGTGCGTTCTTTATCAAGTTTTCCTGTTAACGATGTTTTTAGTGATGCAGGTTCACCATCAATATTAACGGTTAATATATGTTGGCTTTCACTACCAGATAGATCAACATTTAGTTTTTTTATGGTTTGATTTGAAAGTTCTATTGATTGTCCTGTGAGTTTAATGTTGCCACTGATCTGTTCTTTATACTCAACTTTACCTATAAGATTAGCTTTGGCTATTTTGATGGTGTTAAAAGATAGCGAGTTAATAGCTAAACTAGTATCTATAATTGCATTATCATGTGTGCGATTAAGTTTTATATTACCCACAATTGAACCTTGCATATCATCAACTATTAACGATAATGATCCGAGATTTAGCTTCGCCAGTAAGTTGCCTTTTTCAGCTGAACCATTTAAATCGATCTGATTTTTACCCCAATTGATTGCAAAATTATTTGCAGTGGCTAAGTTTTCAGAATCAACATATACGTTACCAGATGCTAAAAAATTAGCATGGTTAATATTACCTTTTAGTTGTAGATTGGAAAAATCAAACGCCCATTTATCTTTGTCTAGTACGCCTGTAGTTTTAAATTGACCATTTAATCGAATCGGATAGTTAGGTAGTCCTTTGTACATATCAACATTATTTAGTTTTATGTTGACATTCCATTGTAATGCTTGTGGCCAACTTATATTTCCATCTATATTAATTTCACCTTGAGGTAATTTAATGATTCCATGATCAATGCTTGCCTCTTGATTAGTTCCTTTGCCAGCAATATCAAACGAAGTATTAATTAATTCTTTCCCTTGAATAATACCTTTGGCCGACATTTGAAACTGCTGTACATTACCATTTATTGATGTGGAAAAATCATTTAATTGATATTGTGCTTGCCCTTCAATTGGCCATTGAATATGCTTACCTTCAATTTGAGTGATTATAGGTAAGTATTTTTCAATAAAATTGATGTGTCCACTCATCACCATTTGATTCGAACCATCAAGGTTTATATTGGTTAATAACTCACCAAGCAATTTACCAGAAAACTGTGCTTCCAATCGGTTTTGTTCAGTATCTGCTTTTATTAAAGCTAATATAGGCCAGTCATCGTGTAATGTGATTTCGCCTGAAAGTGAAACATGTCCGCTAGCATAGGGAGTTATAGCATCTGTATCTAATTGTTTTATAATAATACGGCTATTAACAATATTGGTTTGAATTGTAACGTTATCAAATAGGTAATCATGCCCCCCCATATGTAATAGCCAGTTTGTCCCTCTTAAACTAGTTACATTAATATCTAATGGAATATTAACTTGAGGCAATGATTCAATCAGTGGTTGATTAAAAAGTTGGGCGATTTTTTCATTAAGTGCGATATCTGTATCGGACGTTTTTACTGGTACATTTGCTGCTTTATTATCTGTAAAAATAGCATTCAACCCTGTAGCAACAGCAGGATAAACATGAATCTGATTATTAACCCATGTGGCTTTACCCGTGAAGTCAGACATTCCAAATTGCATATCATCAACAGTGACTTTTACATTAGTAAGGTGTGTGCTGTTAAGCTCTATAGGTAATGGAGTTTTGAGAACAAAATGTTGCTCTGCGGTGGTAGTATCAATAGTAGTTTCACTTGGTGAACTTTCGATTTCTTTAGTGTTAATTGAAACATTTACACCATTGGCATTGAATTGATTGATGCAGACTTCAGTCTTTAATAAACAAAGTCCTGTGAGTGAAAATGAAGCATCATTAACTTGAACATTAATACCCGGTAATTCAAGCGAAAGTCCTTGTATATGCAAATCGTGAAAGGTGCCTTCAACTTGAGTTATTTTTAACTCAGGTAGAAATTTATTTAAAACATAGGTGGTTAGTTTTACACCAAGACTGGTGTATATAAACAAAATAACAAAAACAATTAGAAAGGCGATAACAGATAAAATGGCGATGCTTCGCTTTTTCCATTTACGTATCCGCTTTAATTTTTTTACTTTTTTAATTCTAGCTGAATATTTAGTCATATTATAATTCGCTTCCTAGGCCAATGTATAGGTGAATTGAACCTGTATCTTTGTTAAGTGGTGTTGCTAAATCGACCTTTATTGGCCCAACCGGAGAAGCCCAACGAATGCCAAAACCAGTTCCTGTATAAAATTTAGTTTTATCAACTTTATCTATAGCTTCACCTGTATCTACAAATGCAGCTCCCCACCATGATCCAGATAAATTATATTGATATTCAAGTGAACCAGTGATGAGTTTAGAAGCTCCTTTTAATTTACCTTTTTTATCCTTAGGCGAAATAGACTGATAACTGTAACCTCGAATACTGCGTTCACCACCAGCAAAAAATCTAAATGATGGTGGAACACGGTCAAAATTGCTCGCTTGTATAATGCCAAAATTGCCACGAGCTATAAATCGATGCGATTTTTTTAAGGAGCGAATCCAAGTTTGTTGTGCTTGAAATCGCACTAGATTAATATCTGAACCTAATACTTCTCCAGCTGATTCAACAGAATAACGTTGTGAATCGCCCCACATTGCTAATAAATTACCATCAGAACGGATTCTTGATATGCTAAGCGATGGGTAATACAAGAATGTTTTAAAACTTGAATCACCTTGGGTAAAGTCATCATTTAACACATTTAACCCTAATGCAGTTTGCCATCCATAAAAATTATCCCAATTACGTAAAGCCCCGAACGTATAAGAACGTGAGTAGGTATCATTATTATCTATCTTTTTATAACCACCTTGGATAGTGTAATATTGCTCTAAAGGTGATTTTTTTAAAGGGATTTTGTAACTCATGGTCACCAATTGTTCTGGCGAAGATAGTGATAAGTTACTTTGAAAACTTTGCCCTCGACTATTGATCCAAGGTTTATTCCAACCAATCTTACCATGCACGCCGTTATCTGTTGAAAAGCCCAACCCTAAGTCCATATTATTTTTTTTTCGGGGTGAGGTTTCTACATCAATGGGAAGAACTCTATCTTCGGTTAGATGAGGAAAATCTGGGACAACAACCACTGAATTAAACCAGTTTGTAGAAGTAAGGCGTCTATTTAATAATGATAATTGTTCAGCTGTATATTCCTCACCGTCTTTAAATGGCACAATATTAGCTAAATAGTCATCACGAATTTTGGCATTATGAAAAGTAACTTTACCAAATCGATATCGCCTACCTGTTGTATAATCAATATTCCAAAAGGCTTGATGATCAGACATAGATACAGCTAATTGATGTTTAGGCATATTGGCATCAAAGTAACCTTTTTTTAGTGATAAATTTTGCAGGCTTTTCTTAAATGATTCATAAATACCATGATTTAACACATCGCCAATTTTTGGTAAGTTATTTTTAAGTAAATATTGAAAATCAGGATCTTGTTTCCCCTCACCAGTAATATTAATATTAAGCTGCTCAACTAATACGGGTTCGCCAGGTGAAACGTTAACAACAAGAACTTTTGGGTTTTGTGCGTTATATTCAAAGCTAGGAGAGTAGTAACCCAATGCACGTAATGCTTTTTTTGTTTCGCTTTCAAAATAACGCTTAAAATTTGGAGTATCACTAACTTTGTCAGGTGTAATTAATGAAGTTCGTGCCTCAACATTATCTGCAAGATCGCCTTTTAATCCCTTAATGGATAACTTCATGTCAGCATAACTTGTCGTAGCTGTCATAACTAAAAGTAAACCTAATGAACAGGAGAATCGAGACACATATACCTCGTATAATATTAAGATTCAAGTAAAGTTACATGACCGATAAAAGGTAAGTGACGGTAGTGCTGAGCATAGTCAATACCATAACCCACAACAAATTCATCAGGAATTGAAAATCCGATATATTTAACTGGAACGTTTACTTCACGGCGAGAGGGTTTGTCTAATAGCGTACAAATTTCAATACTGCGTGGATGGCGCAATTCTAAAATAGCCCTGACTTTGCTAAGAGTATTACCTGTATCTATAATATCTTCGATAATTAATACATCTTTATCACGGATATCTTCATCTAAGTCTTTTAAGATTTTAACGTCACGGTTACTAATAACAGCATTACCATAGCTTGATGCTGTCATAAAATCAACCTCGTGCCCGACAGTAATTGCTCGACTCAAATCGGCCATAAAAATAAAAGAGCCACGTAAAAGTCCAACTAAAATAAGTTCATTTTGGCTATTTTTATAGTCTTGACTTATTTGTTGGCCTAGCTCAATTACACGTTTTTGGATATCATCAGTAGATATCATCATTTCTAATGTGTGTTTTTTCATTAATAATGCTCAAATTAAATTTTTAAAAAATTAAATGAGATTCTAGCAATTTTCCTTGGTAAAAAGAATAAGCGAACCCATTTTTTATTAAACTAACATGGGAATAGATTTTTGTATTTTATACTCAAACACCTAGTTACCTGAAACTTTTTGACAACAATTTTTAGTCACTTTTTTTTGTAAACGCCGTTTTTTAAAAAAATCACTCAAAATAGTACTACATTCGTTAGCTAGTACTCCACCTGTCACTTCAGCATAATGGTTGATGCCTTGCTGAGCAAGAATATCAATAAAAGAACCTGCTGCACCAGTTTTGTAATCTTTTGCACCATATACTACGCGTTTAATACGACTATGTATAATGGCTCCTGCACACATAATGCAAGGCTCAAGAGTGGTATACAGAGTTGTATTAATCAATCGATAGTTATTCAAATATTTACCTGCTTGTTCAATAGCCATCATTTCAGCATGCGCAGTGGGATTATGCTTACTAATGGGTTGATTAAAACCTTCACCAATAATTTGATTATTTTCATCAACAATCACCGCGCCGACTGGGATTTCTCCAAGCAACTCGGCGCGTTTAGCAAGCACTAGTGCATGTTGTATCCAAATTTCATCTGACATTTTCAAATTACAAATTATTGAGATTTAGAACATCACGCATGTCGTATAAACCAACTGGCTGTTTGGCAAGCCAGAGCGAGGCTCGAACAGCACCATTAGCAAATGTCATGCGGCTAGATGCTTTATGACTAATTTCAACGCGCTCGCCAATATCGGCAAAGATAGCGGTATGTTCTCCTACTATGTCACCTGCTCGGATAGTTGCAAAGCCAATAGCGCCTTGTGGTCTTTCCCCTGTATGACCTTCACGACAGTAAACTGCACGATCTTTTAAGTTGCAATCAAGTGCATCTGCAATGGCTTCACCCATGGCTAATGCTGTACCAGAAGGAGCATCAACCTTGTGACGGTGATGGGCTTCAATAATTTCGATATCAGTATAACCGCCCATAATTTTGGTAGCTTTTTCCAATAATTTTAGCACTAAGTTAACACCGACACTGAAGTTTGCAGCAAAGACAATGGCAATGCTTTTAGCTGCATCAGCAATAGCTTGTTTACCTGCATCATCAAAACCAGTTGTGCCAATGATTATCATTTTTTTATTTTCAACACAAAAAGCTAAGTGGGCGAGTGTACCTTCAGGTCGCGTAAAATCGATCAATACGTCAAATTGATCTTTAGCTTGTTCTAGATTATCGGTGACTTTAATGCCACAAATACCGATCCCTGCAAGCTCACCTGCATCACTACCAATTAGTGAGGAACCTGCTCGTTCAAATGCTGCTCCTAAGGTAACCCCTTTGATTTGCGAAACAGCTTGGATAAGTTGCCGTCCCATTTTGCCACCAGCACCAGTGATCGCAATACGAATCATGTTTGTTGACATATAACTTTCCTTAACTTTTTGTGAATATAGATAAATAAATATTATAGCGGAAAATAAATAACTTATACACATCGACTAAACTTAAATGCTAGAATTTTTGAACCGTTTTCTATAAAAAATAATCAGGAGTTTATTATGCGATCTCCGTGGTATTTTGGTTGGAATATTGTTATTGCGGCCTCCTTTCTAACTTTACTTTCTAGTGGATTAAGAATGAGTATGGGGGTTTTTTTTCTGCCCATTGCAAATGATCTGAATTTTAGTCGTAGCGTACTTTCTGGAATCATTGCTATAGGTATGCTTTTCTCTGGAATTGCTATGCCAATATCGGGATATTTAGTCGGTAAATATGGTACTCGTTTTGTCCTAATATTAGGTTCCATCATTATTATTATTTCTACTGTTTGGTCAGCTAACTCAACTGATTATTGGAACTTTTTTCTATCTTTTGGTGTTGCGTTATCTTTTGGTACTTCCTTTGTTGGTTCTGTCAGTTTTACGCCCATTGTGGCACGTTGGTTTATCAAGCGTAGAGGATTGGCTTTATTTATTTTATCAACAGGAAGTATGGCAGGTATTGCAGTGATGTTACCTGTTTTTGCTTTCTTCATTCCTATTTATGGATGGCAAACAACGCTAATTTCATTTGCTGTGATTTTTATGATTATCGCTTTGCCTATTGCTTTGTTTATTATGAAAGATAATCAATCTGAAATCGAAGTCTATAGTATAGAGCCTGTTATCAATCAAAAAATAGAGCCTAGTATCAAACTTATAGATGTGTTAAAAACACGTCCATTTTGGCAGCTGAGTTTTGGGCTTTTTACCTGTGGCTTCAGTATGAATTTATTAGGAACACATGGAGTCCCAATGCTTATCGATCATGGATTTGATCCTATCACTAGCTCTAATGGTATTGGTTTGATTGGTTTAGTCGCTATTTTTAGTACCTTAGTTTTGGGTTATTTATCTGATATAGTGCAACGAAAAAACATTTTAATGATGGTCTATTTAATACGAAGTTTAGGTTTTATTGCTCTTGTTTTAGCATCAACTAAATGGCCGCTTTTTACTATTGCAGCAGTGGGTGGTTTGGTTTGGGCTGGTGCTTTGTCGATGTCTGGAGCCATTACCGCTGATATTTATGGTGTAAAAATTGTGGGACTACTTTCAGGATTAACCTATTTGGGACATCAAATTGGTGCGATGATTGGTTCATGGTTAGGTGGATGGGCTTATGATCATTTACACACTCATTTAGTTGCGTTTGGTACGGCGAGTATTTTATTGTTACTGGCGGCATTTAGTGCTTATCATCTTCCTAAACGATAATCGTTCAAAACAAATGGACGGCAAGTAGCGTCCACTCTTGCTTATAAAACTTTTAGTACTTCAACATCAAAAATTAATGCACTGTATGGTGGAATTGATGCGCCAGCACCTTGAGCACCATAAGCTAATTCTTGAGGAATATATAAACGCCATTTTGAACCTTCAGGCATAAGTTGTAACGCTTCAACCCAGCCTTTAATCACACCATTGACTGGAAACTCAGCAGGTTGTCCACGTTCAACAGAACTATCAAATACTGTGCCATCAATTAGTTTCCCTGTATAATGAACTTGCACGCGATCGGTTGCTTTAGGTAATGCGCCATCGCCTTGTTTGATGATTTCGTATTGTAAACCTGATTCAGTCGATTTAATGCCATCTTTTGTAATGTTTTCTGCTAGAAAATCTTTACCTGCTTGAGCAATTTTTTCTGCTTGTTTGGCCTTCTCTTTGGTTGCTTGTTCATGCACATGGCGTAATGCTTCATGTAATTCTTGTAAAGGTAGAGCAGGTTGATTACCCGATAATACATCTTCCATTGCTAGTTTTAATGCGTTGAGTTCTAAATTATTTAAGCCAGATTCTTTTAGTTGTTGTCCTATTTGCAAACCGATAGCATAACTTGCTTTTTGATCTATAGTTTCTAGTTTCATTTTGTACCTTTGATGTTTAAAAATAGTGTCTATTATGACAGTATTAAGTTGGTTGATACAAGAATAAAAGTCAAGTGATAATTTATGTTAGGACCTACTGATATCAGAATCATTATCTAACTGTAGAAGAATTTATTAATTTGGCTAGCACTTATGAAAAATATCAGCGATAATATATATCATTATTTTTTTATGGATAAAGTTAGATGCTGTTTCGTAAGTTTACCTCTTTTACAATTGTAGCGAGTGTTTTATTAACTGGTTGTTCGGTTGTTGATCGTTGGGTATATCGACCTGATATTAACCAAGGTAATTATGTAACACCAGATGCTATAGACCTATTACAAGTTGGTCAAAATAAAGAACAGGTTGTATTTATTATGGGGTCACCAATGTTAACTTCTGTCTTTGGTGATCGTGTTTGGTATTATGTTTTCCGTCAACAACCGCAGCATGGCGCTGTTAGTCAAAGAACTTATGTTGTCTATTTTGATGAAATGGGTATTGTAAAGGATATCAAAACTTCAGAGCTAGCAGGTTCTAAATCATTAGAAGAAATGAATAAACAAGGTATATCAGATCCAATTGATACAAAATCTGATGATGATACTCCTGAATCTTAATTAAAATATAAAATAAAAGCCTCTTTAAAAAATGAGGTTTTTATTTTGGTTTAGCTACGGCTATTGATCTTTTGTATTAATTATAAGCTTATTTATACATTTTTAGCTACATCATACAACTGCCAATGTGACCATACTAATATAAATTCTCGACAACTTATTGTGACGATTACTATACCTAAATAATGTTTTATCTTATTTGTTGACGAGGATCATTATACTCATCTTAAATATTTAGAATTTGCTACTGTAGATTTACAATCAGGTTATTTTAATCATGAGTTGTAAATAACTCGGTATTTTCCTGCAACTTATCAGTTAAAATTAATTATTCAATTGTGGGACAAGGCAGATTCTGTTATACTGCATTTCCGTCTGATTCTTATTTGTTATATTGGTTTTTATGCTTTAAAAATCGATACAACATTGTTCTTATAAATTAATAATGGTCTGGTATTAATGGTCACGAATTATATTTTTGTTACAGGCGGTGTCGTTTCTTCCCTTGGTAAAGGCATTGCCGCAGCATCACTTGCTGCAATCTTAGAAGCCCGCAATTTAAATGTCACCATGCTCAAACTTGATCCCTATATTAATGTCGATCCGGGCACAATGAGTCCTATTCAACATGGTGAAGTGTTTGTGACTGAAGATGGTGCAGAAACCGATCTTGATTTAGGTCATTATGAACGTTTTATTCGCACTAAAATGACGCGAAAAAATAACTTCACTACAGGGCGCATTTATTCTGATGTATTACGAAAAGAGCGACGTGGTGATTATTTAGGGGCTACGGTTCAAGTTATTCCTCATATCACTAATGCAATTAAATCACGTGTAATTGATGGCGCAAAGGGGTTTGATGTCGCAATTGTTGAAATTGGTGGTACTGTTGGTGATATTGAATCACTTCCGTTTTTAGAAGCGATTCGTCAATTAGCGGTTGATGTTGGTCGTGAACACACATTATTTATGCACTTAACCTTAGTACCTTATTTGGCCTCTGCAGGTGAAGTCAAAACCAAACCTACGCAACATTCAGTAAAAGAGTTGCTGTCAATTGGTATTCAACCCGATGTGTTAATTTGCCGTTCCGATCGCATTATTCCTGCTCATGAACGAGCTAAAATTGCACTATTTTGTAACGTGCCTGAGCGTGCAGTGATTTCACTTAAAGATGTCGATTCTATTTATAAAATTCCGGCATTATTAAAATCACAAAACTTAGATACTTTTGTTTGTAAACGTTTCAATCTTGATTGTAAAGAGGCCGATCTTTCTCAATGGGAACAAGTCATTTATGAAGAAGCGAACCCAGTTGGTGAAGTGACTATTGGTATGGTGGGTAAATATATTGCTTTACCCGATGCCTATAAATCAGTGAATGAAGCATTAAAACACGGTGGATTAAAAAATCGTTTAACGGTGAATATCCGTTATATTGATTCAGAAGATCTTGAGTCACGTGGTACTGATTTACTAGAAGGTTTAGATGCTATCTTAATTCCTGGTGGATTTGGTTATCGTGGTGTTGAAGGCAAAATTATGGCCGCTCGCTATGCACGTGAAAACAAAATCCCGTACTTAGGTATTTGCCTTGGTTTACAAGTGGCTATGATCGAATATGCGCGTAATGTTGCGGGTATTAAAGATGCTAACTCAACCGAATTTGTCAAAGATTGTGCAAACCCAATCATTGCTTTAATCACAGAATGGAGCGATGAATCGGGCAATGTAGTACAGCGTAACGAAAACAGTGATTTAGGCGGCACAATGCGTTTAGGTTCACAAATTTGCCATTTAGAGCCAAATTCATTAGTATACGATATGTATAAAAATGAATCTATTACCGAGCGTCATCGACATCGTTATGAAGTAAATAATAATTTATTACCTGAAGTGGTTAAAGCTGGGTTAAAGGTCACCGGTCTTTCAACGGATAGAAAGTTGGTTGAGATTATCGAAATCCCGGATCATCCATGGTTTGTTGCGTGTCAGTTCCATCCAGAATTCACATCAACACCACGAGATGGACATCCACTATTTAGTAGTTTTATAAAAGCTGCCAAAGCTTATCAAGAGCAGCAATAAAAATAGTTTTAAATTAACATTTGTAATATATCTGTCATATAGAGGAAAATAACATGGCAAAAATCGTTAAAGTACATGGTCGTGAAGTGATCGACTCTCGTGGTAATCCAACAGTTGAAGCCGAAGTTCATTTAGAAGGTGGTTTTGTTGGTCTTGCAATCGTGCCATCTGGTGCGTCAACTGGCTCACGTGAAGCGTTAGAACTTCGTGATGGTGACAAATCTCGCTTTTTAGGTAAAGGCGTATTAAAAGCGGTTGAAAACGTTAACGGCCCAATTGCTAAAGCTGTAGTGGGTAAAGATGCGTTAGATCAAGCCGCTGTCGACCAAGCTATGCTTGACTTAGATGGAACTGATTTTAAATCTAATTTAGGTGCTAACTCAATTCTTGCTGTATCTTTAGCAACGGCTAAAGCAGCTGCAGCAGCTAAAGGTGTTCCTCTTTATCAGCACATAGCTGATCTTAACGGCACTCCAGGTCAATATTCAATGCCATTACCAATGATGAACATCATCAACGGTGGTGAGCACGCTGATAACAACATTGATTTACAAGAATTCATGATCCAACCAGTTGGTGCTAAAACAGTTCGTGAAGCAATCCGCATGGGTTCTGAAGTATTCCACAACTTAGCAAAAGTATTACACGCTAAAGGTATGAATACTGCAGTTGGTGATGAAGGTGGTTTTGCTCCTAATTTAGGTTCAAATGCTGAAGCATTAGCATGTATTAAAGAAGCGGTAGAAAAAGCAGGTTATGTTTTAGGTAAAGACATCACGTTAGCGATGGACTGTGCGGCTTCTGAATTCTATAACAAAGAAACTGGTAAGTATGTATTGAAAGGTGAAGGTAACAAAGAATTCACTGCTCAAGAATTTACTCATTACTTAGAAGGTTTAACTAATGAATATCCAATCGTATCAATCGAAGACGGTTTAGATGAAAGCGATTGGGAAGGTTGGGCTTACCAAACTAAAGCATTAGGTCACAAAATTCAATTAGTGGGTGATGATCTATTTGTAACTAATACTAAAATCTTTAAACAAGGTATTGAAAAAGGTATCGCTAACTCTATCTTAGTTAAAGTAAACCAAATCGGTACATTAACTGAGTCTATCGCTGCGGTTAAAATGGCGAAAGATGCGGGTTATACTGCAGTTATTTCTCACCGCAGTGGTGAAACTGAAGATTCAACAATTGCTGATTTAGCAGTAGGTTTAGCGGCTGGTCAAATTAAAACTGGTTCAATGAGCCGTTCGGACCGTGTTGCTAAATACAACCAATTAATCCGTATTGAAGAAGCTTTAGGTTCAAAAGCACCATTCAACGGTTTAAAAGAAGTTAAAGGCCAATAATTCTTTTTGATAAAAGACGTTATTGCTTAAAAAACGGTGACTAGTTCACCGTTTTTTATTTTCAAATAATTTAAACCTACTTAATGTAGGAATAGTTGCACCGATTAAGGTTGTGTTGTACTCTTAACATTTGATTTTTTTAAGGCTTATTAATAATCAAATATGTATTGATTAATTTAGTGTTCCTATAATAGATAAAATAACTAACTCAATTTAAAGTTCTACTTATGAATAATATTACGAATATGTCTCAGCCAAAAAGTAAATGGCAACTTTTTAACTGGCTTTATACTGGTAAATTACCATTAAACGAATTATGGCTTAATCCGACTTATCGTTATAAGTTTTTTTTTAGAACCTTGTTTTTAAGTCCAATCACCTTAAAATGGCTTGATAAACTAAGGCAGTACCCATTACTAGGCGATTATTTTTCGTGCCAAACAAATTTGCCATGCAAATTACAGCGTCCTTATTTAGCTTCTTGCTTGAGTCAAAAAGCCCGTTATGACGCTTTGGCGTATCACTATGATTTTTTAGCTAAACAACCTGACAGCGTAAGCAAGGCTTTTTATAATCCGCAATTGCCTTTTGTATTGGCGGATGTAACAGTTAAAAATGAACAAAACATTCAAATAGCAGTGCAAGCCCGTAATAAATTTGCAAGAGAAGGCGAAATCAGCCTTTATTTTTATGATAGTGATGGCATCGACTTAGCCACTTTAACATTTTCAATCGTAGAATATCAAGGTAAGCCAACGCTATTTATTGCAGGATTACAAGGCACAGGACATAATGATGCGCGTACTCGTGTACAAAAAGCGACTAAAGCCTGCTATGGGCTATTCCCTAAACGTGTTGTAGTTGAAGCTGTATTAACTGTTGCTCGTTATTATCAGTTAACTCAAATTGTTGCTGTGGGCAATAAAACACATATATATAACAATTGGCGCTATAATAGCCGCCAAGAGCGCATTTTATCTGATTATGACGATTTTTGGTTAACTCTTGATAGCAAACAAGATTCCAATGATTTATTTATATTACCAAGCCAAATTAATCGAAAATCCATTGAAGAAATCGCCAGTAAAAAACGTTCAGAATATCGAAATCGTTATGCTTTATTGGATCAGCTTCAACTTAATATTGAGCAAAAATTAGCATCATTGACTTAATGATTAGCAGTAACATGTTTAAAACATAGGTTTGATCCAATTATTTAAAAATAAAAATCAGGAATAGTTAAGGAATAAAATATGTATTTTGGTATTCTTATTGCGTTAGTGCCATTGTTTATTGGTTATTTAATTAAGATTAAAAATGATAATTTGATGACCAAGATTAACCAAACATTGAGTTGGATGGTTTACCTTATTTTATTCATTATGGGATCTGAACTTGCACATTTAGATAACTTAACTACAAATTTACAAATGATTTTATGTTATACCGGTGTTCTTTTTATTTGTACATTTGGGGGTAATTTTGTTGTTTTAATTATTTTTGATTATTTTCTTTCTACCAAGGCATATAAAACAGATCAAACTTACGAATCACGTTTTAAAATGATTTTTGAGTCATTGCGTGTTTGTATTGCATTAATTGTTGGGTTTATTTGCGGATTATTTCCATTATTTATTTGGCAATATTCAGAAAGTACCACGCAAGTTGTATTGGTTTTTTTATTGTTTTTAGTCGGTATTCAATTGCGCAGTAATAATATTTCAATTAAGCACATTCTGCTCAATAAAATAGGCATAATTACAACGCTAGTAGTTACGATAAGTGCATTTTTGGGGGGCATTGTTGCGTCATTTGTTTTAGATTTGCCCGCACGAGTTGGTCTTGCTATGTCATCGGGTTTTGGTTGGTATTCGTTATCGGGTATTTTAATGACAGAAGCCCATGGTCCAGTTATTGGTAGTGCTACGTTTTTAAATGATATTCTGCGTGAATTATGCGCAATTATCTTAATCCCAACACTAATTAAACGCTACCAATTAACCACATTAGGTCTGTGTGGTGCAACATCAATGGATTTTACACTCCCCATGCTGCAAAAAGGTGGTGGGATAGCCATAGTGCCTGCGGCTATTGCGCAAGGTTTTTTATTGACACTTATAATGCCGATATTTATTACGTTATTTAACTATGGAGGGTTTGGGTTTTAGCTTAAAAAAAGCAAAGCCTATTTAAACGGAGTAAAAAGGTAATGGGAAAGTATAGTTTATTAAGAGGTAAAGTAAGGCGTTTAAAAATATTGAAAGTAGATCAAGAAAAGGATCACAATAAAAAACTGAAGACTGTGGTTTTATTGAGTCAATTTTGGGGATATTTATTATCGAGATGATTGGTGGATTTATTCTAATAACCACTGCTATATGTAAGTTTGTTTATGAATTCATGCTTAGTTTGTTTACTTTTGGGTTACTACAAACCAAGCTATTAAAAGGCACACCATTTGTTTGTTATATCGGTAATGTCAAAGTCAAAGGTAGGCTAGAAAATGTCGCTTTTAAAAATGGTGATTACGTCGAAATGGTCGTCAAACAAATTGATAAGAACAAATATCAAGCTTATGCCGTCCGATTTCCTAAATATCATGCTTTATTTTTCCCTAAAGGAGTTGGTCTTTCGACGTTGCAATTGCTGAAATATTGTATGATTGGTGTTGGATCGATAATATTATGTACCGATGGTTTTATTTTCATTAGCGTATTATTCAATCATGAGTGGGATTCTTTAGAAGTGATAGAAATTACCAAAACAAGCTGTATTGGCTTTGTTGCTTTTGTGTTCTTTTTTTTCTTCGTTTTTGGTGGGAGGTTAACTTTTATTTGTAACCACATTTATGCCACTTTAGGTTATCCAAAACCATGGTTACACAACAGTTAGTACGAAGAATTCTTGTTTTTTAAAATGAATCGTCGTCGGGATCCTGAGCTATTTGATGATCCTCAAACGCCAGAATTTCAAAAAATTAGAAATAAAGATATACAGATATACAGCCTTCAGCTAATTATTACTGTCGAACACCTATTATACCAAGTTGGGTAAATATTATGGATGAATGATAATTTATAAATTTGATGAACTAAATCTGACTGCAGGTTTAGTGAAATTTTAATTCATATTATGGTGTGCGCACGCGTTTGAAGAAGTCTTAATTACCAAACGGTATAGAATCCTGAATATTTTTTACAAAAATATAATCTAAATTAGGTAAATGCTCATATTGAGTACTCAATTCACAAAAAATTATGCTGTTTGTTTCATGTTTTATATACAATGGTAGTCATGCTATTTAGACTCAAGAGATCGAGATCATTTAGTATTATATATGGTTTGATGGCTAACTATAAAATATCTAGTCAAATCAGCGATGATTATTTTCTATGATATATGCGCAATATTGCTTGTTGTTGATAAGGTGTTAATTTTGTTTTTATGTCTATTGATTACAGTATTTTCTCAAATTACTAGGTGATCCTCGCCAAAAAAGTGGACAAAAGTCGCCTCTATGATATAAACAAAAATCATAGGAGACAAATATTATGGTTAAAAAATTTAGTATCGAATTTAAACAACAATCAGTGGATTATGCGTTATCTAATGTACACCTTTCTATCAGCGAACTTGCCAACCATCTAGGTGTGGGTAAATCAACCCTAGATAAATGGATTAGGCAACTTTCCCCGAATAAAACTAGCCGTCGAGAGTTAACAGCTGAGCAACAGCGGATAATGGCGTTAGAAAAAGAGATTAAAGAACTGAAAATGGCCAATGATATACTAAAAAAGGCGCATGTGCATATCATCAACAATCCAAGTCGGTGAAGTACACTTATATGAAAAATCATTTAACCAGCTATCCGGTTACTAGGATATGCTCATTACTTGGTGTCAGTTCATCAGGTTATTATGCTTGGTTAAAAAGAGCAAACAAATCTGCCAAACTCAGCGAGTATATCCAAAAACAGTATTGGCAACATAAAGCCCGTTTGGGTGCACCAAGCCTGCTTCATGATGCAAGAGAAGCGGGCTATCAAGTTTCAGAAAGGACAATTAGCCGTGTTTTGCAACAATTGGGATTACGAAGTAAAGCAGCACGTAAATTCAAGTATAAAACAGACACAGCTCATCACAATATTGCGCCCAACACGTTAGATAGGCAATTTAACCCTGATAAGCCTAATAAAACATGGGTAACCGATATTACTTATATTAAAACGGGGGGAAGGTTGGTTATATTTGTCGGTGATTATCGATTTATATGGACGAAAAGTGATTGCTAGGCAAACCAGTCGCTACATAGACCGTCATTTAGTGTGTAATACATTAAAACAAGCCTTATTTCGGCGTCACTTTCCTAAAAATGTACTCATTCATAGTGACCAAGGAAGCCAATATCGCAGTGCTGATTTAAGCAATTATTGTTACAATATGAACTAAGGCAAAGCATGAGTCGAAGAGGAAACTGCTTTGATAATGCGGTTGTTGAGAGTTTTTTTCATACACTCAAAACACATATTATTCATGATTGTTACTATAAAACGAGGAAGCAGGCTAATAAAGCACTATTTGAATATATTGAAATCTATTATAATCGGATACGCCGTCATTCAGCCAATGGCTGGGTATCACCTGAACAATATGAACAACAATATTACCAAAACGAAAAAATGATAGAGGCGGGCACTGTCTAATATTTTGGCGAGGATCAAGGGGCTGTTGATCTTTGCTGTACATAAATCACTCAACAATACATTGGCAGCCACATTAACATAAATGCCAGTGATACCATACTGGCATAATTCCTTTCTAACTTATCGTATCTAGTTGATATTGGACGATATTGCTTGATTCTAGCAAAGGCATTCTCGACTAAATGACGATAGCGATAAAGGCATTTATCCATACTGCTTTTATCTATATCCTTACCATAATTACGTTTAGCAATCACCGTTCGTCCGCCTTTTTGACGAACAAAGCACCGAAAAGGCTCGCTGTCATAACCTTTATCGGCTATCACTGTATTGACTTCATCGAGTTTTTTAACTAGGTTTTCTGCATAAGTGATATCATGTCGTTGTCCTTCAGAAAGCTCAAAACAAATAGGCAAACCACCACTATCAACCGCAAGATGAATTTTAGTTGAATTACCACCACAGCTCTGACCTATTTGCTCACAATGCTCCGTTGCAGCGCCTGTACTATGTTGATGAGCCCTGATAATCGAGCCTTCTAGGAACACCCATTCAAAATCCGCTAGTTGTGATAAATGTTTGAAAATATCAACTAATATTCCTTTTTTAGACCACAAATTAAATCGTCTATAGACAGTGCTCCATTCACCAAACTCTTCTGGCAAATCTCGCCAAGGAATACCAGTTCTCATTCGGAAAAGGCTCCCTTCAAACGTCATCCGATGCTCGGATTTATTATAAACTCGGCCGGTATTTTTCATTATTTGTAGTAGCTTTTCCCACCGTTTATCTGTTAGCATTGTTCTTGGCATGATGAATCGAGTTATGGTTGTTTTTGGCAGAATTATTATAACTCACATCATGCCGTCTAAAAAATAATCATGAAAGATCAACACGCCCTAAACATTAAATCGAAAATAGTTGTGCTTCATGGCGTGAATAAATAGCAGTGTTAATATGCAGTAAAAATTTGGCGAAATAGTTAGTAAAAAGTGTTTTTTATATTGTAAATAACTTGACTGAGTTATTATACTAAATAACGATTATATAAGACTATTGCTAGCTAAAACCACATCATAATCATTCATCATCTACAACGCCATCAATGAATTTATCTTTGTACCATACCATATTTTTATACAATATATTATCTTCACCAATTACATGCGGGTTTTCTCGATCAATATTATTTCGGTTTAACAAACAAGCGTTATATTCTTCTTCATTACATTTTCTGTGCTCTTGGGTATCAATGTTTTTAAACTGACAGCTATTTTTTATATTGATATATTTGTATTTTTGATAATGATAAATACTTTGTATTGTTGTCAAGATTCTTTGCTGTTTTTCATTATAATTATAACAATTTTTTTTACCTGTGGCGGATTTATCTTTTGGGTTAAAATCGATATCGCTACCCCACAAGTTTGTGGCTACAAATTTACCTTTGTCATTGATATAGTAGTCATAATTTGCTCCTATTCTGGCACTTGAGGCATATTTTTTAATGGCTAAATCAAGATTGCCGTCAAAATTGATATCCTCTAGATAAATGCTGTCAAATTGGTTGTAGCTATAATGTAAATTTGTATTTTTTGCATTAATTGGTGGTTACTTTTGTCATAAACATTCACACCAACTAGTTCAATTTTTTCTTTTTTCTTTTTTGATAATACCGCAGTAAAATAAAATTTATCTGATGAATTCGTTTGTAATAATTCAAGGCGATTAAATTCAGCATCTGCTTCATCAATTATTTCAAGTTCTTTTTGCAATTTTATTGGATATTGTTGATTTTTTTTGCCATCAAACCAATAACCAACTAATTTTTGATTAAATTGTGTTTGCCCATTATGATTAAAGTTAAAGTAACTAATTGAATCCTTAATTTTTGGATGATTATCATTTTCATCCAAATAAATATCTTTATCATCATAAAGTTTTAAACTGTTTTGTTGGCTAACTTCATCGCATGAGTTCATTAAGTGACATTCATAGGATAAAGCATGTTGTATCTGTTTGTGATCATCTTTATAAACCCAAAAAGCTTTCAAATAGGGGCTCAAATATAACGTTACTTCTTTATTCTCAATATAGCCTTTATAAGCATAGGTAGCACTATAGGTAGCACTATAGGTAGTTCTATAGATAGTACTAAATACAGGAAAAGAAAGGATTAAAAGTAAAGCAAGTAGTATATTTTTCATTGTTATTATTTAGATTATTTGAAGTTTTTTCAATATGATGTTACAACCATATTTTATATGGATTAAAAGATATTAATAGTTTAACTTTAATATGTTAGCGAAAATTTCAGCTTAAGTAAATTCGATTATTTTTTATAATACTGAAGAATTTATATTCTGTATTATGCTTGGAGTTTGATTACTACATTTTATATGTTAGGTATTTGTATGATAAAGAAATGATAAAAATAAAAATTAGCTTAACAAAACTTTGCAAAAAAATAGGTGAAAAATGAAGTTTTTATTCTAAATATGGTAGCGTAGTTATATACTACTTTATGCTAAAATTACTAAAAACAACATTAACTGTTTATTTTATAACAATAAATTTAAGGAAATAAGTACGAGGAATAATAAAGTTATGATAAAATATGGACTTAATCGGGCATCGGGCATTTTGTTAATCGTTTTATTTTACCTTTAATATTACGGCAAAACGTTTTATTTTTACTGTTATCTTTTTGTTTTAAACACTTCCATTGCAAATCTCACTTTGTTGTCAAAATAACGACACTCACAGCTCACTTAAAACTGAAACTTACTCAAATAATGGGTTTAATCTTATTATCACAATGGATACACGTTGGCTCAGCTAATGCAATACTAACAGCAACTTCGAGTCAGATTATTACAGGAAATGCACCGCAAGTGGTGGCGTTATCGAGTGCAAATAAACATGGTTTTACTGTCAACGGTGTTTTTTACAGTGAGGCGAGTGGCACTATAAAATCTAGTGAAGTGAAAGAATTTGATGGTAATTTAACGCTTAACGATTTTAAAGTGGCGATTTATACTTCAACAAACTTAGATAAAGTTGAAAATTACAGCGATATAGATGGTGATAGTGCCGATCCACAGGAGCCGTTTAAAGTTGAATCGACTAATTATTGGTGGTATGACAATAATGGTGTAAGAATAATAGGTAATGATAAGAAAAAAATGATAGGTTGTGGCAGTGGCTTTTCAATGCCATTAAAATTGATACTTGAAACAAAAGTAAAAGCGTATTCGCAGTATGGTATTCCAAATGAAAGTAAACAGATTACCTTAGCCAAAACCTACCAAATCGCACCAAAATCAGAACTATGTTATGCCAAACCAAATAGCATAATTATTTATCCTGAATATCAATGGGGTAAGCTTGGTGATAATCCAGATTTGAATTATCAAATGTATTGGAATTCGCCAGATGGGCGAACACGATCAAAAGGTGGTGGAGGTTATACTCAAGATTATGTACCAAATTATGGTTTTAGGATTAAACCAGTCGTATCGTCAAAAACATTTCCTACAACAGGCTTTCCTGGGGCTAAATTTCAGTTAGTGATGACTGGTGCACAAACGGATTACGATTATCAATTAATTAACAACCCTGGTGATGGGGTTGTTGTTGATAAGAATGGTATGGTTAAATTAATAAGTAAACCATCAGGAACTGTCACTATAAGGGCTGTGTTAAAAAGAGATGCATCTGTTATGCATGAGTATAGTTTTACACCAATTTCAGTTTGGGCAAAACCTCAAGGCGATTTTAAAGGAGATAGAGCAAGTGGATGGCAACGATGTGGTGGTATTAATAAGCTTCTAAGCGTTAATGAGTTAACAAATGCTCCCACTACCACTATAGAGATCGATCCTGCTATTTTCTGGGGTGGGATTTTTACACGAGCAATTGATGGTTCATTATTTAGTGAGTGGGGATTTATCAATCAAAGATCTTATCCTGATTCTCAGTGGCGTGGCGGTGTTTATTGGACACGAGATTGAGAATCTTCTTCTAAACAATATCATGTATATTCTGATTCTGGGCATATAGGCACGGGAAATGACTCTTGGAATAACTATGTTGCATGTAAGGGGTAATTTATTGTGTAACTTTTTTCTTTATAAAGTTGAGAGTATTGCTTTATTTGTGTAATAAAACCGTATTTATAATACTAAAATTAAAACATTTTTTAGTTGATGGAATATATTATTCATTAACTCAATTTTTAACTGGTGTAGTAGTGCTTTATCGTTATTCCATCAGTTAAAAATTTAGAATGAAAAACAATGTAACTACAATTTAAAGTGCAGTTCCTTTAGTTGGAATGAAAAAATCTTTGATATAAACATCTTCTATTTCTAATAACTTTATTTTTTTATCTATTCCACCAGCATAACCTGTTAAATTACCGTTTGCGCCGATAACTCGGTGGCAAGGAATAATGATTGATATGGGATTATGACCAACAGCCCCGCCTACGGCTTGGCTAGACATGTTTGCTTTGTTTGTTTTAATGGCGATCTGTTTTGCGATATCGCCGTAAGTAATGACCTGACCATATGGAATTTTGCATAAAATTTCCCATACTAAGCTTCGAAAAGGCGTGCCATTTGGCGCAAGTTCTAATTGGTATGGATTCGGTCTTTTTCCTGAAAAATAATCGTCAAGCCATTTTTTTGTTGAGTTAAAAATGGGTAAATTAGATTTTTCTTCTGTTCGTGTATTGAGTGTGTGACCAAAATATTTTTCACCTTCAATCCAAGCCCCAACGAGCTTATTTTGTTGACTGGCTAGGGTTATTAGTCCCACTGGAGATGAATAATTGCATAAATAAAACATATTGGCCTTTTAGTAACATTTAATAAATACACTATTAAATTATGCTTGTTTATGGCGATAAATACTACAAATTTATCGATTAATATTATGAGCTAATAGTAAATGTGGAATATGGCTCATTGGTGAGCCATATATTTTGAAGTTATTTTGCTTGATTTTTGCCTTTTTCGACGTAGCTCATATCTCCAAGGCTTTCAACAATAAATTTACCATCGTCGGTGTAACGAATTTTAGTAACACTTGCGTTACCTAACCCAGCTGTAATTGGTTTATCTTGCCACTCTTGAACCATAGCCATAATTGCTAAACCGTGAGATACTACAAGTACGTTGCCACCACCTTGTGATTTGGCTGATTCAGCTATGGCTTTTAATGATGCTTGCATACGATTTTTTACTTTATTGTAGTCTTCGGCTTCGCCTGATTTCTCAACTGCGGCGATTGCATCCATCATTGTTTTTAGGGTAACCTTGCCTTGAGCCATATCCGCCATTAGCTCTTTATCTGATGCATAACCTAAATGCTGTGCAGCTGGTGTCCACATGTTCGGATCAAAATCTCCTTCATAATCGCCAAAACACTGTTCACGTAAGCCTTCCATTTCATTAATTTGAATTTTATCGCCTTTAGCTTCTAAAACAATGCGAGCAGTTTGTCGTGCTCTACCTAAATCACTTGAATAGACTGAAATAAATTTGACATCTTTCAACCCTCGTCCTAGTTGTTCAGCCACCTCGACACCTGGTTTTGTTAGCGGTGTATCAGACCATCCTTGTGCACGGTGTACGTTATTAAACATAGTTTTACCATGGCGAGTGACATAGAGATAAACATCATCAGCAAAAGCTTGTGATAAGGTTGTTATTGAAATAATTAATGCACTAATTAATATAATAAATTTTTTCATTATTTTGTCCTCTTTATAATAAATTAAATCGGTAATCAATTACTGTTTCCGCCGAAAGTGAAGGTGAACGTTGGTATTTTCCATGTCTAAGTTTAGGTGTAAGGTCTGAAGCACTGACAGTTTTATAAGACCAACCATATCCAACCTTCGATAGAATAGAAAAATTTTTAAAAGCACCACTAGTTGGTTTCCATATATCAAAAACGTTAATTTCGCCATTTTTTAATGTATTATGTTTGTAGTTAAATTGTCCATAATTCATATATAGACCAGTGCTATTATCTTTAACAAAATCATAACTCATTACTGTTGTTAGTACCAGTTCACCATCACGCAAATAATCTGAGCCAGCAGCGGCAAGACCGTTAAAGCGAGCACGAGTATTTTTACCTAAATGTCGATTATAATATCCGATAGCGTTATGTTTGTTAGCGTCTGTATAGGCTAAACCGACTTTAATACTCCAGTCTTCTTCTTTCCATTCGACATCGGTTGCATAGTGCCATGCGTGATCTTCAAACTCTTTTTTGTTTTGTTTCATGGCATCATAATTGTCAAGAGAATAACTTCCGTAGAATTGTCCGCCTAAGATTAATTTTTGTATTGGTTTATACGATAATTCAATGACATGGCGTCTTAAATAATCTTTAGCAACACCATAAGAATAATCTAAAGTAAGATCTTTATCTTTATAAGCGATTTCAGCTGTTGAAATATTATTAATGATTTTTTTACGATCGGCCGTTAAAAAACGTAATTTTTTAGCGGATTCGCGGGGTAGGGTGCTATCAATATAAGCCAATGAAAAATAAACGTTATCATATTTTAGAATTCCGCTATAACCAAGATAACTATTGCGGGTAAGATGTTGGGTTGAACTTATGATACCTAAATCCTTCATGCTATGCCAACCAGCTTTCCCATTAAAGTTAATAGCATCATTACCTAATTTTATTTTGGCATAACGTTGGGTAAATTTATTAAATCCGTGAGCGTTATGTTTGTTATAGCCTTTACCATCGTTATAAAGTAGGTTACGGGTCGCAAAGTAATCACTAGCACCTAATCTTATTATGTTATCATAGGTGACATCAAAACCAATCATGTCAAATAAATAACCTGATTTATAATCAAAGCTAAATGCTTGCCCCCAAGCGCTGTGTACCTCTTTAGGTTGGGATGCATTTTCTTTTAAATATTTCCAATAGTTTCGAGTAGAAAATACAAATTTGGTGTCTTTAAAAAATGTATCATCGAGAATTGAGTTGTTGTGGGCTGTTGCATTTGCTAGCATAGAATAACTTGATATCCCTAATAGCATTATTGTGAGATATTTTATTTTCATTGTTCTTTTCCCTAATCGTTTTTATATTAAAAAACCTAAATACCAAATCAAAGAATAATTCTCTAATTAATATTTAGGTTTTGCCTGCCAAAAAGCAGTAACAATCCAATAATTTAAAGTTTTGTTTTATTTTTATGTATATATGTTTTTTATAGTAATATGATTAATTTAAATAATTTATATCTCCATTCAATTAGCTATTTACCTTGTCACATGTTTATAAAAAAATAATAGGGGGGGATGAGTAGCGTCAATCCTCCCGGATTATCTTATGCTTTCAAATTTTCACCTTTTGAGGAAATCACAGATTGATACCAGTAGAAGCTTTTCTTTTTATAACGATTTAGTGTGCCAGTGCCATCTTGATTTAGATCTACATAAATAAATCCATAGCGTTTAGTGACTTCGGCTTTGGATGCACTGATAAGATCTATTGGTCCCCAACTGGTGTATCCCATGACTTCAACACCATCATTAATGGCTTCTCGGATTTGTACTAAATGATCATTCATATAATTAATCCGATAATCATCATTAATTGTATTGTCTGCTTCTAATTTATCTTTAGCACCTAAGCCATTTTCGACAATAAATAACGGTTTTTGATAACGCTCATAAAGTAAATTAAGAAGATAACGAATCCCAATTGGATCGATCTGCCATCCCCATTCGGATGCTTTAAGATAAGGGTTAGGTACCATATCTAAAATATTACCTTTGGTTTTTTGTGACTCATCATCTGTTGCACAGCAACTCATGTAATAACTAAATGAAATAAAATCGACTGTTTCTTTAAGATCTTGTTTATCTTGTTCAGTAATATCAAGCTTAATATGATTTTCTTTAAAGAAGCGATCCATATAGGTTGGATAATAACCACGCACCTGAACATCCCCAAAAAATAACCAACCATGATTTTCTTGATGAGTTTCCCAAACATCTTCAGGTTTTGGCGTAAGAGGGTAAGCCACAGCACCTAATAACATGTTACCAATTTTTGCATCTGGAATGATTTGATGACAGAGTTTAACCGCTCGACCACTGGCAACTAATTGATGATGAATTGCTTGGTAGATTTGCTGTTTGGTGCTGTTTCTGTCCAAACCAACACCAGTGAAAGGTTCATGTAATGACATGTTGATTTCATTGAAGGTAAGCCAATATTTAACCTTATTTTTATAGCGTTCAAAAACAGTTTTAGCGTAACGAGTGAAAAATTCAATGACTTTACGATTTTCCCATCCACCATATTGGGTAACAAGATAATAGGGCATTTCATAATGTGATAAAGTGACTAGTGGTTTTATGTTGTGTTTTGCCATTTCATCAAATAATTTGTCATAAAAGGCTAAACCAGCCTCATTTGGTTGTTCTTCATCGCCATTAGGAAATATGCGTGTCCAAGCAATTGATGTGCGTAGACAAGTGAAACCCATTTCAGCAAATAGAGCAATATCTTCAGGATAGCGATGATAAAAATCGATAGCTTTGTCTTTAATACTAGCAATATCAGTTTCACTGCGATTGATGATGTCACCAAATAAACCATTTGGCGTACAATCTGATGTAGATAAACCTTTGCCTCCTTCACGGTAAGCCCCTTCAACTTGATTAGCGGCAATGGCACCGCCCCAAAGAAAATCATTAGGAAATTTTGTTGACATGTTTTACTCCTTATTTTGGGATAACGCTAATAAAGCCTCTCCGCTTTGAATATTATCTTGTTCAAAGATACATTGTATATCTTGATAACTATCACTATTAGTAATGATAATTGGTGTGGTAACTTCAAAACCAGCTTGCTTAATTGCCTCTATATCAAAACTGACTAGCAAATCACCTTTTTTTACTTTGCTACCAGCTTCTACGTGAGCTTCAAAATGTTGACCATCTAATTTAACGGTATCAATACCGATATGAATTAATATTTCAGCTCCAGATTCGGTTTGAAAGCCAATTGCGTGTTTAGTTCGAAATAATGACACAACTTCACCATTATCAGGTGCAACAGCTTGACCAACAGTTGGGATGATTGCTATTCCTTTACCCATTAATTCACTAGCAAATGTAGGATCTTTTACCTCACTTAATAAATTGACCTTGCCTGACATTGGACTGTAGATCGTGGTTTTATTTTCAGTTTCCATATTGTTAGAATATGAATTATCAATTTCATCCGTTTGAGATTTATCTTTAGGTATACCAAAGAAGTAAGTAACGATTGTTGCAATTGCAAAGGAAATAATTGTAGCAATAACAACCGCATAAAATCTTGCATCGACCCCTTCAATTGGAATTAATTGTAAAAATGAAAATATACTAACCATACCAAACGAATAAGTGACAGTGTGATGATAACCAACAATAGCCCCACCAATTGCGGCAGACAAGCAACCAATAACAAATGGTTTTTTTAATGGTAAATTCACGCCATAGATTGCTGGTTCTGTCACACCAAAAATCCCTGATAATACAGATGAGCTTGCTAATGCTTTAAATTGCTTATCTTTAGAACGTAACATTACCGCTAATGCTGCCCCTGTTTGTGCAAAAACAGCCGGTAATAAAATAGGTAACATAAAGTCTTCATGATAAAGAGCCAAGTTATTCATCGAAAATGGTACTAATCCCCAATGAACCCCAAATATCACCATGATTTGCCAGCCAGCTGCTAAAATCATTGAAGCAATTACAGGATTTAATTGATAGATGAAGATAATTCCAGAGGCAATAAGGTCACTTAACATTGACACAACAGGGCCAATAACCGCAAAAGTTAACGGTACGGTAATTAATATGCTGAGTAATGGCGAGATAAATTTTTTAAACGAATCATGCAATATTTTATTAAAAGCTCGTTCCAATATAGAATATACCCAACTCGCTAAAATAATTGGAAATACCGATGATGCATAAGGGATTAGACTAATTGGGATTGAAAAGAATTCGGTTTGTAATTCTAATGCGCCTCCCATCATACCGACAATATTAGGGTGAACTAATGCACCGCCAATTGCCATGCCTACATAGGGGTTACCGCCAAATTTTTTAACAGCAGAAAATCCTAAAATAATAGGTAGGTAATAAAAAGGTGCATCAGCAATGGCAAATAGGAAATTATAAGTAGGTGTTTCAGGGATAATGACATTGATTACTTGTAACAACGAGATTAGACCTTTTAAAATCCCGCCAGCAACAAGTACAGCAAGAGCTGGAATAAAAATGCCCGAAACCAGATCAATCAATTTAGAGAAAATCCCCGATTTTTTGCCTGATTGCAAGGTTGGTTGATTATTTTCATTAAGGTTTGTCAGTTGCATAATGTCACTATATACATCAGCAACATTATTACCGATAACAACCTGAAATTGTCCTCCACTTTGTACAACTGTAATCACACCAGCTAACTTTTTTAATGTTTCTGCATCGGCTTTGTTATCATCCTTTAATACAAATCTTAAACGAGTAGCACAATGCACTAAGCTGATAACATTGTCCTTACCTCCAACATGTTGAATAATTGATTCGGCAAACTGTTTATTTTTCATACCTTATCCTTTTCAATGCAAAAAAAAACCTAAATCCCTTTAATTTAAGGAATTTAGGTTTTGCTCGCATAGCTAACTGCTTTTCTATGCAATAACAATCCAAAAATGATTTAATAAAATTAGCATGATTTAAGAATAATGGATATAGTTTGTTTAAATATAATGATTAAAATGTGAGTTATATCACATTATTGATTTTTCAGTTCAGTTCGTAATCGTTCAATATGAATAGTTAAATAGAGACTTTCGTCATCAGAAAGTGGATGTTGATATTGTTGTATTAAATGTAAATCTATCTGTTTAGTACAAATATAGGCTAGTTCGTATTTTTGTCGTACTAATTCATACAAAGAGTTATCTTGTTGTGTTTGCTTGCTGTGGCTTAAAATACGGTGAGCAAAAAATTTTAAATGAGTAACAAAACGTTGATAAGATAGGCAATTTTCGTCATATTCAAAGTTAAAGTGGTATTTCACTATATTAAGAATTTCGCGCATGATTTTAGTCATATTAACAATATTGGGCATTGTGTCATTTAATTGCGCATTGATAATATGAAAAGTAATAAAACCAGCTTCGTCTTCAGGTAATTCAACAGATAATCGTTCTTTTATTATTGATAAGGCATACACCGATTTGAAACTCTTTAGGGTAAAACTTTTTGATTTCCCATAGAAATCCATTAGGAATATCAAATCCTTGCTGGTGGCGCTCAATAGCAAAATGGATATGGTCGGTCAGCGAAATATAAATGCTGTCTTGTAATATGCCATCTATGCATTGTTTTGCATGATTAATAATAATTTCAGATGTGGCTAACACTTCAAAAGGAATTTTTGAAAGTAATTCTTCAAATTTAGGGTATGTTTCTTTATTATCGAGTGAAAACTGCTTTTCAATAAGATTTGTATTAATTAAGTCACCTTCACGTTTTTTAAATCCAATTCCACGACCAGTAACAATTAATTCATTACCTTTAGCATCAAGTGTAACAATAACATTGTTGTTTAATATTTTATAAACTTTCATTGGGTGTGATTAATTATATATGTCTATTTATTATGAATAGACATAAAAAAATCGGAAGCAAAAATATAAAGAAATGTGATAAATATCATATTTTAAAAAAATATTGCTTTTCTTTTACTATAAAAAAGCCCCGATAGGGTTAATGTATCGAGGCTGCTTAGTCTATTATTTTATTATTGTGTTAATAATTTATTCATGGTTTGAATAAATTTACTTGGATCGCTAAGTGAACCTTTTTCAGCAAGTAAAGCCTGATCTAGTAGTAGTTCTACCCAATCGTTAAATATGCTTTCATCTTGTGTATCGGCAATACGTTTAACCAGCTTATGATCTGGATTGATTTCAAACGTGTATTTGATTTCTGGTGCTTTTTGACCTGCTGCTGCAAACAATTTAGCCATTTGTGTGCTCATTTCGTCGGCAGCAGTGGTAACAATCGCAGGTGTATCAGTTAAGCGATGCGTTAATTTTACTTCTTTCACTTTATCGCCTAATGCGGTTTTAACTCGTTCAATAAATGGTTCAAGTTCTTTTTCAACTTGCTTTTGTTGTTCAATATCTTGATCGGCTAATTTTTCGATTGATTCGTCTGATTTACTGATAGACTGGAACTGTTTGCCATCAAATTCAGTTAAGTTACTCATCATCCATTCATCAATACGATCGGACAATAATAATACTTCAATACCTTTTTTACGGAATAGCTCAAGATGAGGACTATTTTTTGCCGCACCATAGCTATCAGCGGTAATATAGTAGATCTTTTCTTGACCTTCTTGCATACGGCTAATGTAATCATCTAACGAAACAGTTTGCGCATCGCTATCAGTGTGAGTTGACGCAAAACGAAGTAATTTTGCAATTGCTTCACGGTTTGTAAAGTCTTCACCAGTACCTTCTTTTAATACTAAACCAAACTCACTCCAGAACTGTTGATACTGTTCTTTATCGTCTTTAGCAAGTTTTTCAAGCATTTGTAACACACGCTTAGTACATGCATTACGTAAGTTTTGGGTGATTTTGTTATCTTGCAAAATTTCGCGCGATACATTTAATGGCAAATCATTTGAATCAATTAAGCCTTTTACAAAACGTAAATAGTTAGGCATAAATTGTTCAGCATCATCCATAATAAATACACGTTGTACATACAGTTTTAAGCCGTGTTTATTATCACGATTCCACATATCCCAAGGCGCTTTTGCTGGAATATAAAGTAAGCTAGTATATTCTTGTTTACCTTCAACACGGTTATGACTCCAGCTTAATGGATCGGCAAAGTCGTGTGACAGATGTTTATAAAACTCTTTATATTCCTCGTCAGTCACTTCTGATTTACTACGAGTCCAAAGAGCTTGTGCTTTGTTAACTTTTTCCCATTTGACTTCTTTGCTTTCTTCATCAGTAGTTTGTACTTCAACAGGAAGTGAAATGTGATCAGAATATTTGCTGATAATAGAGCGTAAACGCCAATCGTCTAAAAACTCTTTTTCATCTTCTTTTAAGTGTAAAGTAATTTCTGTACCACGGGTTTCTTTATTATCATCAGATATAGTATATTCACCTTCCCCTGTTGACTCCCACATAACTGCTTCGTCAGCTTTTGCGGTGGCTGCGCGCGTTCTAACAGTGACTTTATCGGCAACGATAAAAGCAGAATAAAAACCTACACCAAACTGACCAATTAATTGGCTATCTTTGGCTTGATCGCTACCAATGGACTCTAAAAATGCTTTGGTACCTGATTTAGCAATGGTACCTAAGTTTTCAATCACTTCATCACGAGTCATACCAATACCATTATCGGTAATAGTCAAAGTGCCTGTTTCTTTATTAGTTGAAATGCGCACACCAAGTTCACCATCGCCAGCATATAGATCTGGATTTTCTAACGCTTTAAATCGAAGTTTGTCGGCTGCGTCGGATGCGTTTGAAATAAGTTCCCTTAAAAAAATCTCTTTATTTGAGTATAAAGAGTGAATCATTAAATGTAGAATTTGTTTAACTTCGGATTGAAATCCACGAGTTTCAGTGCCTTGCTTACTCATTGACTAGTTCCTCTATTATATTTAGTCATTTCAATTAATTCTAATGACGAAAATGATTTGTTATTAACTAACTTTTATCATTTTGCTCATTTAATAGTGCATTGCCAGTTAGATTAACCGAATAAAATTAACATAATGGTTTGATTTATTGATGTATTGCTATATGGGAGTAAAAAAGCAGATTTCAATAGAGGTTAAGACATTTATTCATTGTTTGGTTATTTTTTGTTAAAAATGCAAAAAGAGAGCAAAAAAAAAGCCTTGAAGGGATTAAGGCTTTTTAATTAAAGGTTATTTTAAATTAATAAAAATTACATAAATCCATAAACAAGAATTAAAATAACAGCAGCTGGAATAACGAATCGTGATAAAACAGTCCAAATGCTAAACCAGAAATTATTTAAATTTAATTCTTCTCGGATGTGTTTTTGGTTCATCATCCAAGCACCAAATATCACTGTGCCTAAACCTGTAACAGGTAACATTATTTTACTAGTTAAGTAATCAAGCAAATCAAATACATTTTTACCAAATAGTTTCACTTCTGCCCATTCATTAAATGATAAAATACATGCGATACCTAATGCCCAAATAATTAAACTACTTAAAATTGTTGCTGATTTTCTACCCAATGGTGTTTTTTCTTCTAACAATTCAACTGTTGGTTCAAGTAATGAAATAGAAGAAGTTAATGCAGCAAAAGTAAGGAAAATAAAGAATAAAACACCTAAAACAGTGCCGCCAGCCATATTACCAAAAGCAATCGGTAAGGTGACAAAAATAAGTCCTGGTCCTTCACCAGGTTGTAAACCGTTAGCAAATACCAGTGGGAAAATCGCCATACCAGATAGCATCGCTACAATTACATCTAAAATAACTACAGTACGTGCAGTTGATAGTAAGTTCACATCTGAACCCAGATAAGAACCATATGCCATCATAATCCCCATACCTAAAGATAGACTAAAGAATGCATGTCCCAATGCCGCCAATACTGCTGTACCGTTAATTGCAGACCAATTAGGGGTGAACAAGAATTTAAAAGCATCATAAAAAGATGGACCGCTAACATAAGCAGCATAACCAACTAAAACAAGTAATAATACACCTAGCCCAGGCATCATCAATTTGCAACCTCGTTCCAAACCAGCACCAACACCAAGAGCAACAATAAATGCTGTAGCAAACATAAATACGGTGTGCCAAGTTAGTAGACTGTTAACATTACCAAGGAAATGGGTAAAAAGTTGACCAGTAGCTTCGCCATTAGCACCTTCGAAAGAACCTTGAGCAGCTAAAACAATGTAATCGGTCGCCCATCCCCCGATAACACTATAAAATGATAGAATTAAAAAAGAACCTACTACACCAATAATACCAACCCAGCGCCATGATTTAGAACGACCTTCTGAAACAGCAACATCTTCCATAGTATGAATTGGATTTTTTTGCCCTCGACGCCCAATTAACCATTCTAAAACTAAAATTGGCAAGCCAATAACAAACATAAATAGTAAATAGGTAAGCACAAACGCAGAGCCACCCATTTCACCAGCCATATAAGGGAATTTCCAAATATTACCTAACCCAACAGCAGAACCAGCCGCGGCAAGCATAAATCCCATGCGCGAACTCCACTGTGAGTGACTTTTTTTCATAGTACCCGTACTCATTAATATTGTTTCCTTTAATCTTAATTAGTTTAATTTAGCGTTGTGAAAAAAGTGTGTCATTTTATAAATGAAATTTTAATCATGCCATGAAATACTTCTATAAACAAGATATTATGCATGTTATTGGTTATATCCGTATAAATTTTTAGCGAGTATCGATAGGAATGTATCATATTTATTTTTAATAACGATTATACTAATCAATATGTCATATTAAACATTTTTAAAACACTCAAAAAGAAGAAATCTACAATAAAAAATTACAACATCGCCAATTAAAGGCAAAATCAATTATATTTGTTAAAAATTATGGTATGTTTTGAACTAAATAAATTCATTTAAGAACGATACCTTCTCACTGTCTTATTAATTGACGTAATAATCTTTTTGTAGGATAAATTATAAAGTAAACGCAGTGTTTAATATGTTATTTTTTTGATAAACAAGTTTAATTAGGCCGATTTATTGATAATCACAAGAACATAGCATATAGTTAATTTTAGATTTTACTGATATCAAAGAGCTACTATGTCACAAAACATCGACCAAAATGAAATTGACAAATTTTCACGACTTGCTGCCGATTGGTGGAACCCAAATGGTAAATGCAAACCGTTACACATCATCAATCCACTGCGTGTGGATTATATAAAACAAAAATGTGGATCACTAACCAACAAACTTGTGCTTGATGTTGGCTGTGGGGGAGGGATATTATCTGAAAGCCTAGCCAGATTAGAGGCAAATGTTACCGCCATTGATCTTGCTGATGAATCGCTTACCGTTGCCAAAATTCATGCCGAACAAAATGGCCTTACGATCGATTATCAAAAGCAAACGGTTGAAAAACATGCACAACAACATCCTGCCAAGTATGATGTCATTACTTGTATGGAGTTATTAGAACATGTACCTGATCCTTTTTCTGTCATACAAGCCTGTGCAAAATTGCTTAAACCAGGAGGTAAACTATTTTTATCGACTATTAACCGTAATCATAAAGCAAAATTGTTATTGATTTATGGAGCAGAATATATTGCTCGCTTAGTGCCCAAAGGTACGCACGACTTTAATCGCTTCATTCGCCCATCAGAGTTAATGGCGTTTGTTGAGCAAGCAAAATTAGATGTAGAGGCTATTATCGGTATGGAATATCTTTTATTTAAAAATCAATTCAAATTAAGTCCAAATGTGGATATAAATTATATATTAATGGCACAAAAATCAGATTCATTTTAAAAATGTGATCAAATTCTCATTTTAGATATTTCCCCCTGTATTTTTTTAAAATTTCTCTATAATTTAGCATGTTACCGATAACAAGGGATATTTTATTTTAGAGGACCTATTTATGCCGTTAATAATAATTGCTATTGGTGTAGCACTGCTACTTATTTTAATGTTACCACTTCGAGTCAATGGTTTTATTGCTCTAATTCTAGTTGCGCTAAGTGTTGGTGTAATGGAAGGCATGCCAGTTATGGATGTGGTGAAATCCATAAAAAATGGAGTCGGAGGTACGCTTGGTAGTTTAGCCTTAATTATGGGCTTTGGAGCAATGTTGGGAAAATTATTGGCCGATTGTGGTGGAGCTCAACGTATCGCAACAACGCTAATTGAAACATTTGGTGACAAGAAAATCCAATGGGCGGTTACACTTACCGGTTTTATTGTTGGTTTTGCACTTTTCTATGAAGTTGGCTTTGTCCTGTTATTACCATTAGTATTAACTATTGCTGCCACGTTACGTATATCGCCACTATATATTGGTATTCCTATGGCTGCGGCTTTATCTGTGACCCATGGCTTTTTACCTCCTCATCCTGGTCCTACAGCTATTGCTGAAATTTTTAAAGCAGATATGGGACGAACCTTACTCTATGGTACTATCATCGCTATCCCAACGGTAATTTTAGCTGGGCCTGTATTAGCAAGATTACCATTTATTCGCGTAATTAATCATCCAATTGAAGAAGGCTTATATAATTCTAAAAAATTTACTGATGAGCAAATGCCAAGCTTTGCAGTCAGTGTTTTTACCGCTTTAATTCCAGTTATTTTAATGTCAATTCGTGCGGTTTGCGATATGACTTTAGATAAAGGACATGCAGTATTACCTTATGTAGAATTTCTAGGTGATCCAGTCATTGCAACTTTGATTTCTGTATTAGTTGCGGTATTTACATTTGGCCTTTTACGTGGGCGCTCCATGGCTGAAGTTAATACTACTCTAGTTGATTCAATCAAAATTATTGCCATGATGTTATTAATTATAGGTGGAGGCGGAGCATTTAAACAAGTGCTTGTTGATAGTGGTGTAAAAGTTTACATTGAACAAATGATGCATTCATCGAATATTTCACCTATCGTTATGGCTTGGTTAATTGCGGCATTGCTTCGATTAGCGCTTGGTTCTGCGACTGTTGCAGCGTTGACAGCAGGAGGCATTGTGTTCCCTCTTATTGCTTCAACAGGAGTAAGTCCTGAACTGATGGTTATTGCAACAGGAGCTGGAAGTGTTGTATTTTCGCACGTTAATGATCCTGGATTTTGGTTATTTAAAGAATATTTCAATTTAAGTATTGCTGAAACCATGAAATCTTGGTCACTATTAGAAACTACAATTTCTGTTTGTGGATTAGTAGGATGCTTAGCTATTAATATGTTTATTTAATAAAACATTAAGAGCCGATTTTTTACCTCACCAGTTTTATTTAATTGGTGAGGTGTTTTCAATATATCTTCACTTATATTTAATTCTATTGTATTTTTATTTACTTTTTTATTTCAATATAGAATAAAATTTTCCTAGCCTTTTAAGTTAAAAGTAAGTAGAATGTCTCGGCAATATTTTATCAACAATTTAACTCAATGGTGAATATTGTCATGTCCCGTATAGTCAAAGAAGCTCTCACGTTTGACGACGTGTTATTAGTTCCAGCCCACTCAACTGTATTACCTAACACTGCTGATATTAGTACTCAATTAACCCAAACCATCAAGCTCAATATTCCAATGATTTCTGCCGCAATGGATACTGTAACCGAATCTGATTTAGCTATTGCACTTGCTCAAGAAGGTGGTATTGGGTTTATTCATAAAAATATGTCAATTGAAAATCAAGCCAATCATGTAAAACGTGTTAAGAAACATGAAAGCGGCATAGTACAAGATCCTGTATCAGTTCTACCAACTGCAACTATAAAGCAAGTTATCGAACTAGCTAAAGAGTATGGTTTTGCAGGGTTTCCAGTTGTGACTGAAACTCAAGAACTAGTTGGCATTATCACCGCACGCGATGTAAGATTTGCAACGGATCTTTCTTTACCTGTTACTGCGGTGATGACACCGAAAGAACGCTTAGTGACTGTAAATGAAGGTGAACAACGTGAAATTGTGCTGCAAAAAATGCACGAATACCGGGTTGAAAAAGTCCTTGTTGTTGATGGTCGATTCCACCTAAAAGGTATGATTACCGTCAAAGATTATAACAAAGCTGAACAAAAACCTAATGCTTGTAAAGACAAACAAGGTCGTTTGCGTGTTGGAGCAGCTGTTGGCGCAGCCGCTGGTAATGAAGAGCGGATTGCAGCATTAGTAGAAGCAGGTGTAGATGTATTATTGATTGATTCATCGCACGGCCATTCAGAAGGCGTACTTGAGCGTATTCGCCAAGCAAGAAAGTCCTATCCAGATTTACAAATTATTGGCGGTAACATCGCCACAGCAGAAGGAGCTAAAGCCTTAATTGATGCAGGTGTTAACGCCGTTAAAGTAGGAATTGGCCCCGGCTCAATTTGTACAACACGCATTGTAACTGGTGTTGGCGTACCTCAAATTAGCGCCATAATGGATGCTGTCGAAATTGCACAAAAACACAACATTCCTGTTATTGCTGATGGTGGAATTCGATATTCAGGTGATATTGCTAAAGCTATTGCAGCAGGTGCATCTTGTGTAATGGTTGGCTCAATGTTTGCAGGTACTGAAGAAGCGCCAGGTGAAATTGAACTATTCCAAGGCAGAGCATATAAATCATATCGTGGAATGGGTTCGCTTGGTGCAATGACAAAAGGATCTTCTGACCGTTATTTCCAAACTGACAATGCTGCTGATAAACTTGTGCCAGAGGGTATAGAAGGTCGTATTGCCTACAAAGGTTTACTAAAAGAAATAGTTCATCAACAAATGGGGGGATTGAGATCTTGTATGGGATTGACCGGTTGCGCAACAATTGATGAGTTAAGAACTAAATCTAAATTCTATCGCATTACTGGTGCTGGAATGAAAGAAAGCCATGTGCACGATGTACTTATCACCAAAGAACCACCAAATTACAGAGCTGGAGCGTAAAAAAAAGAGGGATGCTTCCCTCTTTTTATGTACTGATTTAATGCCGTTTACCAATAAAGCGAACATTTAAACAAACATAATAATTGCTATCTAATATCTTAAATGGAGTAAATAAAGGTTATTTGGAAAAATTATCTTGTTTTTAGAGTTAATTCTAAATTTTGTGTATTTGCTAATTAAAGGTGAAAGGCAATTTAATCACCGAATTTTATATTAAAAATGCTCGAATATTGAAATTTCATATTAATTTATTCACATTGGGTAAAGTCCTGTAAATAATAATGGATGAAATTTAATAAGTGGCTATTCAACTTAAAAGCTTACTATCTGGGAAAAAGATTACGGCTACACTTTGCCTTATTTATAACCCTCCTTATTTCAATTTGCCAAGCGCTAAGGCGATATCAGATCTCAATAAAATTAAACGCTCTGGACTTCTGAATTATTTTTACTCTCTGCAATATCAGAATGTACGATGATTATTTGCAATGAAAGCGAGCAAAAACAAAATAGGGAATATCTTTTAAAGATAGTACACGTATTAGTAAAACATCGATTCAACATTGATTATTTTATTGTGTTTAATAGACTTTGTTGTGTCTTTAATAATATCACATAGTAAAGTTGCAGACTGTTGTCCCATTTTAAATAATGGTTTATTAATTCTGCATAAATTATCTAATTCATTATATTTAAGTTCTTTAGAAGCGCTAAAATACGAGATAGTGAGCGGTTTAGTTAGTTTGGATTTACTTTCATTGGCTTGATGTAACGCCCCTAAAACCATGCTATTAGGAGATTGATTGTGTAGATCTTTATAATAAATTTCATCTAAATAGGTTAAGCTAAAATTATCGGCACAAATGACTGCTGATGGCAATTTACTTCCGTTTATTAATTTTTTTATAGCTGATCTGGCATGTTGATAAGTAAAGCAACCTTGAATAATATATCGAGGCTCAATAACAATATTGGCACGTAGCAATGCTTGTTTATAACCTTGTAGCAAAAGTGCTGAACTTATCAATTGGTCATTATTAAGTAAAATAGCAACTTGGGTATGAGAATTTTCAGTTAAATATTTCGTCATTTGATATCCGATCAATAAATGATCAAAGTGAACGCAAATAAAATCAAGCGAAAAGTGATTAACTAATACAATGGGGGGTAATGTATCTTTATAAGAAACCAGTGTTTTTAAATATGGAGCATCATTGATAATTATAATCCCGTCAAATGCATTTTGGGCTACATAACGAATAATATGATGGATATCGTTTCTATTATTATAAGGAAACTGCAAATAAAACAGTTGATACTGCTCTTTTTTCAAAGCTTGTTCTAAACCAAGATTGATTAAACTTTTTGAAAAAAGTTGATTATCAATAATTAATATCTTTCTACTGTTATGTATTGATTGAAAGGGTTTGAAATTTTTTGATGTATCTATATTTAATTCTTCAATAGCTTGATAAACGCGTAGTTGAGCTTGAGGAGAAGTTAAATGTGGTTTTTTTAATACTCTTGAAACCGAAGCAACTGAAATATTAGCTTTTGTAGCAATATCCGATAGAGTGATTTTTGTCATATTAACGAATAAATTTTGATTAAAGTGGCTTATTACTTTACGGATATTAAGCTAATTTGTAAGGGCTCAGATTTTGTTTTGTCGATCTGTGTTCCAAAATTGAAAAATATCTTTTCCGCTATATTTGACAATATAGTGATATAATTACCGTTAAATTTTTTATTTGGGTTTATAAATATGTCTGCATGGAATATTGCTATTGTGGGGGCGACAGGGCAAGTGGGTTCTGCGCTAGTTGAATTATTACAACAACGTAGTTTACAAGACAATAGTCTAAAAATTGAAAATCTCTATTTGGTCGGTAGTGACAATAGTGCTGGTGAAGTTGTTCGTTTTGCTGGTAAAAATTTAACTGTTACCGATAGTGCACAAATGGATTGGAGCCAGTGCCATTTTGCCTTTTTTGTTGCTGGTTATGAAACAAGTGAAAAATATGCACAAATTGCGGCAGAATCAGGTTGTGTAGTGATTGATGCAAGTGGCTATTTTGCTCAGCAGGATCATATTCCATTAGTAGTACCTAAAGTTAATAACAGTGTATTAACTGAATACCGTAATGAAAACATTATAGCTGTAGCTAGTGCCACAGTGTGCCAATTATTGCGTTGTGTTGCGTCTTTAACTGATATTGAGTTATTAACCAATTTACATGTCACCAGTTTTATTCCGGCCTCATTGTATGGTAAGCCAGGAGTAGATGAGCTGGCTGGGCAGAGCGCTCGCTTATTAAATGGCATGCCAGTTGATAATCAGTTATTTGACAAGCAATTAGCATTTAACTTATTACCCGTATCGCACGAACATGATGATTTAATATTAGGTGAAAAGTCACAAGTTAATCAAATTCGTAAAATATTAAGTAATTATGAACTTCCTGTCTCTATTGAGTCAGTGATTGTGCCTGTGTTTTATGGGGTGTCACAAGCTATTAATGTATCAAGTAGCTTACCGATTGAGTTAGATATGGCACGTTTTAGCGAGTTTGGGGTTGAAGTGCAAAGCGATAATCAGCCAACTCCAGTGACCGAAGTTAGTATAGAGTCTGAAGGTCAGCTAACTATTAAATTGGCTAATTTGAGACACAGTTACGGCCATTATGAACAAATTCAATTTTGGTCAGTTGCTGATAATATTCGTTATTTAGGTGCATTAATGTTAATTGAGACACTTGAGATCCTCATTAATGACTATATATAAAATTGCCCTTGGTATCGAATATGATGGTAGTAATTACTTTGGCTGGCAACGGCAGCAGTATGTTGATTCTATTCAAGAAAGACTAGAATTCGCACTATCGACAATTGCTAATTCACCAATAAACGTCTTTTGTGCTGGTCGCACAGATGCTGGTGTACACGCAACTGGTCAAGTTATTCATTTTGAAACCCAAGCCATGCGATCAGCTAGTGCTTGGACAATGGGAGTGAATTCTTATTTACCTGATAATATTGCGGTGCGTTGGTCACAAGTAGTTGATGATAGTTTTCATGCGCGGTTTAGTGCGACTGCTCGGCGTTATCGTTATGTGATTTATAATCATCGTTATCGGACAGCAATTTTAGCTAAAGGAGTATCGCATTATTATTTACCTTTGGATGAAACCTTAATGCATCAAGCTGCACAGTATTTATTAGGTGAGAATGATTTTTCATCCTTTAGAGCTGCGCAGTGCCAATCAAGAACACCTTGGCGTAATATTCATCATATCGAAGTTTGGCGACAAGGTGAATTTATTATTGTTGATATTAAAGCTAACGCGTTTGTTCACCATATGGTACGTAACATTGTGGGCAGTTTACTTGAAGTTGGTGCGGGTAATCGACATCCAGAATGGATTAGCGAACTTTTACAGGCTAAAGATAGGACGAAAGCTGCTGCAACAGCAAAACCTGAAGGATTATATTTAGTTCAGGTGGATTATCCATCAGAATATCAAATACCAACCCAAGCATTAGGCCCATTATTTTTAAAATAAGTTGGATAATAAGCAAACAATAAAAAGTTAATTAAATTAAAAAGATAAATGTAATGAAGACTGATCGAACAAGCACAAATAAAGATTCTAGAAATCAAGAAGCGAAAAAATCAAACTTGCATAATATCAAGCTCCCACCACACTCAATTGAAGCTGAACAAGCAGTACTTGGTAGCTTGATGCTTGATAATCAACGTTGGGATGCTGTATCTGAAATGATCACTGATCGCGATTTTTATTCGCGTCATCATCAACTAATTTTTTCTGAAATGCATACATTGGTCAGTAAAGGTACACCAATTGATTTAATTACCCTTTCTGAAAGCCTTGAAAGTAAAGATGTTTTAGCTGATGTTGGTGGTTTTGCTTATTTGGCTGAACTTTCAAAAAACACACCAAGTGCGATAAATGTTGTTGCTTATAGTGATATTATTCGCCAACAAGCGATTTTACGTGAATTAATTAGTGCATCAAATGATATTGCTGATAACTGTTATGCAACAGAAGGGCGAGATAGTACTGAAATTTTAGATTTGGCGGAAAGCAAAATATTTCAAATCGCTGAAAGCCGAACTAAACAAGGTGAAGGTCCAAAAAGTATTACCGAAGTGCTAGAAGCAACGGTAGCTAAAATCGAAGAGTTGTTTCAACGTCCACATGATGGTGTGACAGGGGTTTCAACAGGTTATATCGATTTAGATAAAAAAACGGCTGGTTTGCAGCGTTCCGATTTAATTATCATTGCGGCAAGGCCATCAATGGGTAAAACCACTTTTGCTATGAATTTGTGCGAAAATGCCGCGCTAGAACAAGAAAAGCCAGTATTAATATTCAGTTTAGAAATGCCTTCAGAACAAATTATGATGCGTATGCTAGCTTCGCTTTCACGTGTTGACCAAACAAAAATTCGAACAGGACAACTGCAAGACGATGATTGGGCAAGAATCTCAAGCACAATGGGACTATTGCTCGAAAAGAAAAACATCTATATCGATGACTCATCAGGTTTAACGCCAATGGAATTACGCTCAAGAGCAAGACGTATTTATCGGGAACATAAAGGCTTAAGTATGATAATGGTTGATTACTTACAGCTTATGCGTGTACCGAATATTTCTGAAAATCGTACTTTAGAAATTGCCGAAATATCGCGTTCACTAAAAGCCTTGGCTAAAGAATTACAAGTTCCTGTTGTTGCACTATCTCAGCTTAATCGTAGTTTGGAGCAACGAGCCGATAAAAGACCAGTTAACTCTGATTTACGTGAATCAGGCTCTATCGAACAAGATGCTGATGTGATTATGTTTATCTATCGTGATGAGGTTTATAACGAAGCTTCAGAACATAAAGGCATTGCTGAAATTATTCTAGGAAAACAGCGAAACGGACCAATTGGGAAAGTTCGATTAAAATTCCAAGGTCAGTTTTCACGTTTTGATAATTATGCTGATAATAGTAAATATTTGGATGATGAATAACAATTAAATTAATAATAACAGCGTAAAATGGCTTAAAAATATCATTACGCTGTTTTTTATAGCTGTAAAAAAGTATTTCTAAAAACGGCTTCTTTGCAATAGTTACAAGAATAATTTTAGTGGCGTAATTTTTTGCTAGTAATAAACTGATAAACCTGAGCAAATAAAAATATGGTTGCCTGCAAAATAACAATACAAGCACTAGTTGATGCATCTGCATAATAACTTATCAAGGTGCCCGCCACCGTTGAAAATGTGGAAACTAACACAGCAATTACTAACATCCATTCAAAACGTTTAGTTAACGAAAAGGCAGTTATACCTGGAGCTATTAGCATAGCAATAACTAAAATCATACCCGCTATTTTTAACGAACCTACAATGGTTAAAGCTAACACACTTAATAAACCATAATGTAATAGTTTAACTGGTAGTCCAACAACTTTGGCTTGCAGCGGATCAAAGCAGTAAAGCATAAGATCGCGGCGTTTTATAATAACTAAGATTGATACAATTGTAGCAATAAATATGATCTTTTTAAGCTCGTCATAACTAGTGCCAAGTACACTACCAAATAGAATATGATTTAAATGCTGTGAAGTATCTACTTTTGAAAATAATACTAAACCAAAAGCAAACATACCCGAAAATACAATCCCCATTACGGTATCTTCTTTCAATCGGCTGTTTTCTTTGATGTAACCTGTTGCAACCGAGCAAAATAGGCCTGAAGCAAAAGCACCAATTATAATGGGAATACCTGCTAAATAGGCCAGCACAATTCCAGGTAAAACCGCATGCGAAATTGCATCCCCCATTAATGACCAGCCTTTTAAAACTAAAAAGCAAGAAAGCAAAGCACAAACTATACCAGTTGCTAGTGCAGCTAAAATTGCACGTTGAATAAGAGGAAGGCTCAGAGGATAGTAGATAAATTCCCAAAACTCTGTCATACCTTTCTCCCTTTATTTAAACGGCTTTTACGGATCTGAAGATGATTGGCAATAAGTCCTTGCTTTGGAGCAAATAAAAATGCGGCAATAAAAATCAGCGTTTGTAGCGTTACAATAACGCCACCAGTTTCGCCATTTAAAAAGTAGCTAATCCAAGCACCAACAGCACTAGTTACAGTGCCAATAAGAACCGAGATAATCAATAGCCGAGAAAATCGATTAGTCAGTAAGTAAGCGGTTGCCCCAGGGGTAACAACCATAGCTATTACTAAAATAGCCCCAACTGTTTGTAATGCTGCAACGGTACATGCGCTTAAAATAGTAAAAAATAGGATTTTTAGTTTTAATGGTTTTAATCCAATCGATCTGGCATGAGTTTCATCAAAAAAGACAACTAACAAATCCTTCCAAAAAAAGAAAAGTAGTATAAATGATACCAAAATAATGATTTGCACTTGCCACATATCGCTATCATCAATTCCAAGAATATTACCAAATATAATAGTTTGTGCGTTAACAGATGTTGGATTGAGCGAAATAATTAACAAACCGACGGCAAAAAAGGTTGAAAAAATAAAGCCGATAGTGGCGTCTTCTTTTAAGCGTGTAAAGGCACGAACCAACGTAATTGCAAGTGCCGCCAGTAACCCAGTAAAAAATGCTCCAATTGAATAAGGTAGTCCAAGTGCATACGCACCAGCAACGCCAGGTACAACAGAGTGCGATAGCGCATCGCCCATTAGTGACCAACCTTTTAACATTAAAAAAGCCGATAAAAAAGCACAAGCAGCGCCAACAATACTACTTACCCAAATCGCTTTAAGCATAAAATCGTAGGTAAATGGTTCAAGTAAAAGTTCCATTTATTGTTATCCCTTGGGTTTATTATCGTGATGGTCAATCAATAAATCTCGATGGGGGGAATCATGCTTACCTTCGCCATAAAAAATAGCAGCACGCTCATCGTCAGTTAATATGGATACTTTACGAGGATCTTCGTCATTATGCAGTTTCTCGCCTGATAAACTAAGGTAACGTAGTGCACCACCAAAGGTGGTCATTAAATTTTGCGGTGTAAAAGTTGTTTTAGTTGGACCAAAGGCCAGTACAGTTTGATTAATTAATACCACTTGATCACAAAATTCAGGAACACTACCTAAGTTATGGGTTGAAACTAAAATTAAATGGCCTTCTTCACGCAGATCTTTCAATAAATCAATAATGGCATTTTCAGTTTTAACATCAACTCCAGTAAAGGGCTCATCTAGCAACAGCACTTTACCTTGTTGAGCTAATGCTCGAGCTAAAAATACTCGTTTTTTTTGCCCACCAGAAAGTTCGCCAATTTGACGATGCTTAAAATCAAGCATGTTCACACGTTCAAGAGCAATATTAACTTGTTTTTTGTCTTCTTTGCTTGGAATACGTAAAAAAGACATATGCCCGTATCGTCCCATCATTACTACATCCGACACCAGAACAGGAAAATCCCAATCGACTTCTTCGGTTTGTGGCACATAGGCAATGATATTTTGCTTTAAAGCTTGCTTTACTGAGAAATCATTAAAAGTTACACGCCCACGGGTTGGATGAATCATTCCCATAATGCTTTTAAATAACGTTGACTTGCCACTACCATTAATACCAACTAAAGCACAAATAGTACCACCGTTTAAGCTAAAGCTAGCATCATAAATTGCAGTATGGCCATTATTATAAGTCACCGTGATATCATCAACGTTCAAGCAAATTTGAGTCATTATTTTTCAAATCCTTTAGCAATAGTTTCAACGGTCACTTTTAACAAATCAATATAAGTTGGAACAGGACCATTTTTAGTTGAAAGCGAATCGACATACAAAACGCCACCATATTTAATATCGGTTTCTTTGCTCACTTGTTTAGCAGGTTTATCTGAAATAGTACTCTCACTAAAAATGACAGGAATATCATTTGCTCTCACTAAATCAATTAATTGCCTAACTTGTTGAGGTGTGCCTTGTTGTTCAGCATTTATTGGCCATAGGTAAGCTTCTTTCAAATTATAGTCGCGAGCTAGATAACTAAAAGCTCCTTCGCTGGTCACAAGCCAACGTTTTGCCTCAGGGATTTTGGCCAATCGTTCGCGTAATGGTGCATCAAGCGCTTTAATTTTAGAAATATAATCAGCAGCATTTTTATTATAAGTAGCCGTATTTTTAGGATCATATTTGACAAATGCCGCGCGAATATTTTCAATATAAATTAAGGCTAGTGTTGGCGACATCCAAGCATGTGGATTAGGGTTACCTTTATAGCTTCCTTCTCGGATTGGCATCGGCTCAATACCTTCAGTCACAACAACGGATGGGACATCTTTTACATCTTCAAAAAAGCGTTTAAACCAAAGTTCTAAATTAAGGCCATTCCATAACACTAAATCTGCTGAAAGCACTTTGGTAATATCTTGCGGGGTGGGGTCGTATTCATGAATTTCCGCACCGACCTTGGTAATTGACTCTACTATAGCAGCATCACCAGCTACATTTTGCGCAATATCTTGAATAACCGTAAAGGTAGTAACGACTTTAAATTTCTTTTCTGAAGCTTGTACAGATTTGTGCATACCTGTCAAAATAATTAACGAAGTTAAAATAACCTTTAATAATATTTTACGATTTTTCAAAAAATTGAACTTCATTAGCGACTCCTAGCGTTTAACTCATAAACAAATAGCAAAATTCAGTGATTGTTTCTAACAAATCTAACAAATATCTTTCAATTTAATTACTTGTAGTAACACTTCATTGCCAATTATTTATAGCAATAAATTTAAATATTAATGAGAATTATTATCATTTAAAAAAGGTAAAAGTCAATTTTTTTAAAGTTCACGGTTTCAATTAATTTATGACTTCTATTGATTTACGACATAGTTATATCGTTAATTTATTGTATATAAAACTAAAGTAAATAGTAGCTAATTCCGTCTATTTAAATAATAGTTAAAGTAGAAAAATGATATAATGAATTTCATAAACCACATATATTTTAAATATGCGGTTTATGTTTTTTGATAGTGTAACGGTAGTAATTTTATAGCTAACTAGAAAGAAAAACGATAACCTCCGTTGACTTGTAATAAATCAAATCGGTTACCTGGCGAACTTTCTAGATCTAAATAAATATTATGCTGTTGATTAAGTTGTGCACTTATACCAACTCCATTATTCCACCAATTGCCTTTGAATGAATGATTTTCTTTACTCGCATTTAATTTATAGTAAGTATCACCATTAAATTCTCTAACAATCCCTGTTTTAGCATAGATATTAATATTATTGTTGTCAGAATCGATTTCATATCCAAATAATGCGGATGCTCGACCAATTAACGAATTATAATTACCTAATTTTACTTTAAGCCCGTTAGTCGCATTAATTGATGTAGCGTTTTGATGGCTATAAGATAATTGAGATTGTGGTTCAATATAAAAATTATTTAATTTGTATTTTTGGCCTAATTCTAAAGATAAACCAAGTCCATTGGTATGACCTGTTCCTTGAACGTGATTACTGGCAGTATCTTTAACCTTGAAGTGATTTTTTTGGCGAGCATATTTAGCAACGCCATCAACATAAAATCCATCATTGGTTAAATACGTTGCGTAGAGACCCGTATTAAATGATTTTAAAGAGCCATCACCTTTATGATAATTTGGATCACCATAAGTCTGCCCAACAAAAGCACCGACTACAAAAGGTGAATCTTCAGATAGCTGTTTATCTGCACCAAATTGGAAACCATGGTAGCTCATATCAAATTTACTTAATTTACCACCAGAAAATGAATCTAACTTACCCGAAAAACCGCGTAACCAAACATTACCAAACTGCCCACTTGTTCGCATGTCGCCAAGGCGTTTTAACAGTGTTTGGGTTTCAACATAGCTCATTAAATAATTACTATTAAGGAATCCAGCGCTAGCCATTGCCGATGAGGTAATAGGATGAGCAGTTAACACATAATCTTTCCCTTCTTTATTTAAAGAATATTGATAACCACCAAGTTCAACATCATGATTGATTTTAAACTCTGCAGTACTTGTTGCATTGTCATCAATTTTAACTAACGTCAATTTTTCTTTACCTGTGGTATTAGACGCTCCATTATTTGTTAAATTTAGGGTATGAGTTCCTTCTGCTGATATAGGGCGGTTTGCATCAGCTGATTTTGAAATAATAATTTTATCGCTTTTTTCAGCAGCAATGTCGGTACGTAAATAAAAACTTGATTCACCTTTTAAATTCTCAATGGTTAACTCTCCATAATTACCATTAGAATTATCATTAACAAATTTTATCGAACCTTGCCCTGATAGTTCGGTAAGATAAGAATCTTCATCGGTTATTTCCCAAGAAGCGCCTTTGGCAAGATTCATTTTTATAACTCCAGTGGTATCAGTATTACCCTCATCAGGATCATCTGGATCGCCAAATCCTGACACTCGACCTACAATTTTGGAACCAGAAGCTAAATCTAATATAATTGTTCCACCAAAACTTGCATCGATATCACCATTAATTATTGATTTATTATTAATTTTCAGCACCCCATTTTCAATAGAAAGAATATTACCATTAATAACTGATTCGCCATTTAATGTTAAATTTCCATCAGAGATAAAAATAGCATCAGACCATTCACGATCGCTAACGCTTAATGTTGTTTTTCCATTAACGATGATGGTTGAATTTCCAAGTAAAGAAATTGCATCAGAATTATGTCCTTGCATATGAATTGTAAGATCACCATTAAAAATGGTGGAAGATGTAGAACGAGTTGAAGGAAAAGAATCTATCCCTGAAATTGTTACGCCATCTTCTATGCGATTAGCTTCTCTTTGGATATTGATCGTGACATTTTTTTCAAAAATAGTATTACTATTATCTAATATACGGATACCTGATGTGATTTCGCCATTAACTTTATTTAAATTGTGAGTAACAGGGACATTAATTTCATCAGTGTAGGTTTGAGTTCCTTGTAATTCAAGTGCATTTACTGCTAATGGTGTGGCTAGAGTTAATCCTAGAATTATTTTATTTTTCATCTAATAATTTCCTTTCATCTATAATTGATGTTAGTTTAACAATAAAACAATTGCTGTTCAATAATTAACCTTGATGGAATTGTTACCTTGTAGACTTTTAGCAATAGCATTAATTAGTCATTTTGACTTGAATCTTTAATTAACGAGAGTATAAGGGAAAGCAAATGGTTCCTTTTTAATCCAAATAAAATAGGGGAGGATAAGTATGAAACTGCGAAAAGTGATGATTATCGGCGTGGGTAATGTGGGATCAACAACGGCTTATACATTAGTAAATCGAGGTATTTGCGAAGAAATTGCACTTGTTGATCTTAATAAAGAATTAGCCTATGGACATGCACAAGATTTATTAGATGCGGCGGCTTATCGGCAAAACATGGTCAAAGTTAGCCTGCGTGAATCGACTGATTGTTCAGACATTGACATAGCCATTATCACCGTCACATCAGGCATAGCCCAAAAAAGCCGTGCAGAAGAGCTTGCAGGAACCTCTAAAATCATTGCCAACATAGTGCCTGATATGATGAACAATGGTTTTAAAGGCATATTTTTAATTGCCACCAATCCTTGCGATGCAATTACATATCAAGTCTGGAAACTATCTGGCTTGCCTCGTCATCGAGTGATTGGTACAGGAGTATGGCTTGATACGGTACGTTTGCGTCGATTATTGGGTGAAAAAATGGATATTGGTCCACAAAGCATTGATGCCTTTATTGTAGGTGAGCATGGTGATTCACAATTCCCTGTTTGGTCGCATTCATCGGTTTATGGAATTAATCTTAATGATTTAGAAAAAAACAAAATTGATTTTGAACAAATTGGCACGCAAGCTCGAAAAATGGGCTTTGAAATTGCTAACCGTAAGCATTGCACCGAATATGGCATAGCTAGCACTATCACCGAAATTTGCCAACATATATTCACTAATAGCCACCGAGCATTAGCGCTTAGTTGTATTTTAGACGGCGAATATGGCTATAAAAATGTTGCAATTGGTGTTCCTGCTATTTTAGACCAACATGGTATTAAAAAAGTGATCAAGCTCGACTTTAACGAAAATGAAAAAAAACTCTTTGAAAAAAGTGTAAATATTGTAAAAGGGTATATTGATCATATCAAATTACCGTAGCGCAAATTATTTTCGCTATTGCTTGAATAGTGCGCTAACCTAGCGTTATCTATTTATGGCGTCATTGCATACACAATACGCCACGAACAAGGTTTTTATAACGATCATGGAAGAAAAAGAAATAGTTTTGAAATATAACTGCTAATCTTCTAAGATGATTTTAAGTTGGTTTTCAAGTTGATTATAGTTAGCATCACTTAAAAAATGGTAATGAGTATCTCTGATATGGCTGGCGATTTTTTTATATGTATTAAGATGTTCCGATACGGGATAGCAAGCAATATAATCATTAAAAGCGGCAACATCAGCAACGTTAGCAAACTGCTTTTTATATTGAGATGATGCAGTTTGAGTATTGGCGAACGTATAATTAGTATTAAACCAACTAAACAACAATATAGTTAATAACAATGGTATTTTTATCATGGTTGCATTTTTCCTAGTTATTTCCTTTTATCAGTGAGATATTGCACACTATTATTTCTTATTTTAATTTAGCATATTAAATCTATACTCTGTATAGAGTTATTAAAATCAATCACAATCAACATGCAACCTTTTTTTAGCACATTGCACACACTCAAACAAATAGCCAACGAACGTCCCGTCTTTCGATAAAGACGATTTTATCAATTCTTCGGGATAGTCTTGGATATCATCTAAGATTTCATCAAAATAGGGTTCAATTTCTTTGGCTCCAACATAACCAATAAAAGCACAAGGTTCGTTACAATGCGATAACCAAACTTCCTGTTGCCATGATGAATAACTCGGGGTTTTTAATACTATTTCGTCTAACATTTCGGATGGCACATCTTCTACACCATAATTATCGTTGAATTGACCTTGATATTTTTCTGCAGCCGAACCATCGGCAATACACCATGGGCAGATATAATCAGGATCTTCAACACAATAAGGTACCAAATTATATTTTATTGTTCGTTTTTGATTACAAACGGAACAAATTCCCTTTTCATTAACAAAAATATCGAGTTGATATGCATTTGGGTGATATTTAAACATAGGTAAGCACATCACAGACTCCTTTATTATAATAAAATTAAGATTATATAACCCAAGTGGGTTCGATACAAAATAATTAAATGCCAGATTACTGTCATCAGTAAGTTGATAGTTGAATAGTAATTCTTGAAAGTTAAGTCTAAAACATATACTAAGTTAAAATACAAAAAATAGCTGTAACAAAAATCACACTATTAACCAACACTTCAAGTGCGACAAACCCGATTAAGTTACCAGTGGGTGAGCAAAGTTTTGCAGATATAGGCATGATGGTTTCTACATTAATATCAAGTAACTTAGTGAGTATAAGTTCCTTAGTCACACGTTATAACTATTGGGGAGATGATGATGGAGACGGACAAAGTGGAGTTACGACATTTGAGAATTTGATGTTGAGTATTATAGATAAAAATAACCAAGCAATAGGCTGTAGTGATGTATTAACGATATGTAATGCACCTTATAAAGTGGAATTAAGTAGTCATAATAACAAAAGTGCTAATCTATAAATGTTTGATTTCATTTAAAAATATAAAATAAAAAAATTCAATAAAATCAATAGTCTACCTGAGCAATTTTAGAGCAAAAAACACGCTTATAGCACCACAACATTAATAAGTTTGCCTTATTAGAGCGTCAAAATATGCCGATAACGAAGTAAAGCTAGCACGCCAAACTGGGCTGTTGGGCGTGTTTGTGTTTTAGATGTTATCAGCAATATTAATCATTACGTAAAAGTCAAAAAGTCCTAAAGGTAACACCATATTTTTATTATAAAATTCACCTATCTATAAAACCGAATCGTTTTCATCTTTACATTTCTTTACAAAAAATCCGTCAAAAAACTAGCCAACTATTTCTAAAACGGTTATACTTTAACCGTTTTAGAAAGGTAAGCTTATTAAATAAGCGAATAATTATAAAAAATCGAAATAAAACAAAATATTACTTGACAGGTGGAGCAAAATGCAGTACCATTTTAGGCACAAGGCACAAGGCACAAGGCACAAGCACTGGCAAACTTATGTCTTAAATTTATCAAATAATCCTATTCGACGAGTTCTTGCGCAAAACTTATTTATATCTTCTAAATTATCTAAATTATCTAAATTATCTAAATTATCTAAATTATCTAAATTATCTAAATTATCTAAATTATTACCGAAATTTCTCACAAAATTATTGCTAAAAATCCCATTGGCATTGTTGTTATTGCTGTGTTCATTAAAATCACAGGCATTATCGACCACGACAGCAGATAGCATTCAAGGTAGAGCATCCTATTTAGCCTTTGATGACCTCGTCATTAAAGTGACAGCAACAGATGACTTATTAGGTATTAATTTATCAAACAGTCGAAAATTCACACCACAAAGCCGCCTTTCATTATCGACAATCCAGATTAAGTTACCCGAGGTAAACCAAAGTTTTGCTGATATTAACATGACGACAGCGACATTATTTAGTTCATTGAATCTGAAGGAGTTAGTGGCACAAAGGAATAGGAGGGCGATGTTGATGAACAAGTGAGTGCCCCATTTTGGCGCAATAAATTAGCAGTAAACACATATTTTGGTGATGTTGTCAGCAATAAACACTATGCCAATCTATCAGTTGTTTGCGTTGTTCTTCAACCTTTAGCCTTCAATGCTTAGGGTGTCGGATAAGTTTAAATAATTTATTTAACAAATTATATGTTTGTTGGCGTGGGAATTTATTAGTAATGCTAGAAACTTATAAAAATAAAATATTATTTGATAAAGGAAATAAAATGAAGTATCCAAACCATTTAACTGCTGAACGTATTTTATTTTGCAATATATGTTTGCTTTTTTTTATTTTATGTAGTGCCTTTTATAGTAGTTATTCATTTGGGGTTAATCGTAGTGATGCAATAATACTTTCATCTAGCCCATTACCACCATTACCAGAACCGCCGCCGCC